>CACYBL010000030.1 GCA_902772695.1 uncultured Elusimicrobium sp. | reverse complement strand
TGCCGATTTTTTTTTTTTTTTTAATGATTTCCTCTGCGGTTAACATGATTGTACAGTTATCACGTTTTTCGGACGGGTCTCGTAAAGTAACTTACATTACTGAAATGCACGGACAGAAGGACGGAGAAATTCAGTCCACGGATTTGTTCCGCTATGTGCAGACAGGGGTAGACGAAAACGGTAAAGTGCAAGGCGTATTTGCTCCGACTGGCAATCTGCCTACTTTTTTTGATGAATTTGAGGCCAAGGGACAAGCGGTAGATAAAACTATATTTACACAAGGGGCTGTGCCATTGGATGAAAACGGAGAACCGGATTTAAAAGCGGTACAACGTTTACAGGCGACCAAAGCGACTGATAATCCGCCCCCGCCACCATTTGTCCCGCCGGCTCCGCCAACTGGGAGATAATAATTGACGCTTATGAATAGAAAGATGCGTTATTGGGGAATAATCTTGCTAAGTGGAATTGCCCTTTTGGGATTTACGAATGAGGGGCAGGGAAAGGCGTTGTCTCCCCATAATCGTACCAGTATTCGTTGTGCGATGGAAAAAATGCGCATCATGACAGAGTTTTTTGATGTGCGCTTAAGTAACGATAAAAAAGTGTATACGTTGCCCGCCGAATGTGGAGGCGGACGGGAACAAAAGATTTCTGCTCCAAAGTGGTTTACGGAGCAACTTCCTAAAATGAATTCCAATAAAATTGCCTATCTGCCACAGGATGGAACTTGGAGTGAAGCGGATTTCTGGAAGGACGCGTTTAGACAGGTATATTTCTTCCTAGAGCGGGCCGATCAGTCACTTAATCCGGAGCAGCCTCTCGTGTTGGAGCAGCTCTCCCGCGGTTACATCGGCAATCGCTTGGCCCTGATGCGCACATTAGATTATTTGAATAAAGATCTCACACGCAATGGGAAGACGTTGTTCTCCATGAAAGACAGCATGGATGGGAGAGGTCGGTCTTTGTTGTCTACTTTGGAACTTATCAATAGTGAATTTTTTAGCACAGCAGAAGCTTTGTCTAGTTCCTTACAGAAAAGAGAGGATAAATATCGGCAATCAGTTATAGCGGTAGTAGTGTTGGTTAATCATTTGTTTTCTCAATTTTTTGCAGATCCTATACCTACTTTTCCACCGGATATGTCGAACCCGAAGAATTATAAAGCTACCCAACCCAACCAGGCGGCCTATTTATTCTTGCTGTTATTAGGGTCGGCGTTGGCTGGATTTGCAGTTTATTTGTTGCTAGAAAATAAGAAAGAGAATATTACCACTTTTCTGGAGGAATATCAAAAGAAGAGTTCTGCTTGGGCCGAAGATTTTAACCGCCAATTTGTAACGATAGATATTAAATATATTGTGTTTGGTACCATCACGCTATTTGTAATAGGTGGATTTTTGGTCGGGTTGGTAGTAGGTGGATTTACGGGCGTATTTTTCTTTCTGTTAATAGTATTGTTAGGCGGCGTAGTCAGCGTCCGTATGCCTATGGCCGTGCTGGACGCACTTAAGAAAAGCCGGGGGCGCAAAGTAAATGCCCAATTGATGGATTCGTTGATTTTACTATCTAACTCGCTTCGCTCAGGTATGGATATTGTGCAAGGTTTTGAACTGGTATCTAAAGATATGTTGCCACCCATTGCGGATGAGTTTGGGCTGGTGGTTAAAAATTATCAATTGGGGACTCCTTTTGAACAGGCTCTGGATGGTTTAACCGACCGGGTAGATAGTCGTATGCTTTCTTACATTGTTAAAGCGATTGTTATTCAACGGCAAGTAGGTGGAAACTTAACGGTTATTTTCTCACGTTTGGTGGAAAATATTCGTGAAGAGAGCAAGTTGGAGGAAAAATTGCAAGCAATGACGGCCCAGCAGAAAATACAATCCATTGTAGTAAGCGTGATGCCGTTTGTGATGATGATTGTAATGTTTATTTTTAATCCTTCTCAAATGATTTCATTCTACACAAGTCCTGTAGGCCTTTTTGTGTTCTTGTTCTGTATTGTGTGGATTGGTATTGGCATGAAAATACTCAAGAAAATGGGAGAGGTGCGGGTATGATGTTGTACGCGATCTTGCTGATATTGGTGCTATTGGGGGCGTTTTGTACTTTTTTGGTAGTGTTCCGCCTCTTGGCGCCGGAAGAAAAAAAAGAAGAAATGATGGATGTGGCGGTCAAACGCTATAAATCCACTTCCAGCTTCTCTCGTCTGCAACCGGAAGAAAAATTCTTTGATCGGCTAGCTCTATTTTGTTTGCAGAATTTTCATGTGGCAGATGCGTTGGAAGAAATGCATATGCAATTGGGTAGCCCGGATACGCCGCAGCCGGTGGATATTCTATACAGTAAAATTTTGTGCGCTTTGGTTATTCCGGCAGCTATGATGTTGTTATTCCAATCGTTATGGCCTGTGATGTTTGTGCCGCTTTGTTTTTATGTGCCGGACGTGCTGATTAAAAGTAAAATTCAAAAACGTCAAGCGGAAATCTTGGGTAATTTTTCTACCACAGTTGATTTGGCGGCGTTAATTATTGAATCCGGTTTGGATTATTTAACAGCGTTTGAGCGTATCATTAAAATAGCCAAAGAAAAAACGATTTTAGAAGAAGAATTAGAAAAAACAATCAACGAGATTAAACTGGGTTATTCCCGCCGGGAAGCATTGGAGCACTTTGCTGCCCGTACCGGAGTGCAAGAAGTTAGGTCCTTGGTAGGGTTGATTATTCAATCAGACGAACTCGGTACAAGCTTGGTGGATTTATTACGCAACTTCTCATCCGACTTGCGTTCCCGCCGTTTAAGCCGTGCGGAAAAATTGGCAGCCCAGGCATCTACCAAGATGCTGTTCCCATTGTTTGTGTTTATTTTCCCAACGATTTTTATTTTGATTTTAGCCCCGATGATTATGGGTCTTATCAATGGTGGAATAGGATTTTAGAGGATATTATATGAAAAAACAATTATTTTTTGCTTTTGTCTTTGTGTGTGTGGCTAGCACGGTGATGGCAGCCAATACCTTTCGTAAAGAAACTCCGGTTCGCCAACACGGCAAAGAGGCCGGTATGTTGTTGGACCTGGGGAAAATCTCCATGGGTACATTGAATGATGTGGAGGAGCGTAAACAATATTTGTCTACGGTACAGTTGGAAAAGCAGCGTATCCAAAATTATACGCTTCGCATGGTGTATGACAATGCTTACAATCTCTATAAGCAAGGGGATTATCAACGTGCACAGGAAATGGCACAGACCATTTTGAGTATTGATCCTAACTTTAAACAAGCTCAGACGCTGGCTAAACAAGCCCAAAACATGGGTACGTATGGGACTACTTCGGAGGCCCAGGTTGTTGAGGCCAAATTCCAGGAAGCTTCGCGTCTTTACGACAGCGGCCGTTTGGTGGAAGCCAATGATAAAGTGAACGAAATTTTGACTATTCAGCCCGGTAATTCTAAGGCATTATCTTGGAAACGAAAAATTGATTACGATATTGCCAAAGAGTATTCGCGCCGTGGAGAAGAAGCCGACAAAAACGGTAATTATCAAGCAGCGTTGGATGCGTGGTATAACGCTTTGTTGATGCGTAAGGATGACACCCGCTTAATGGCTAAAATTGCCGATGCGGAGAATAAATTACGCAAACAACAAGTGGAAGATTACATGAAGCAAGCTCTTGCTTTTTATAATGACGGACAATACGTGGAATCATATGTTGTGTTTGAGCGTATTACCAAAATACAACCCGGAGATCCGCGAGTACAGAAGTATATGTCTCAATTGAAAAATGAAATTGCAGGCGGATATTATACCGCGGGAACCCGTTCTTATAATTCCGGTAAATTTGATCAAGCGATTTCTTATTGGAACAATGCGAAGAAATGGGGGGCAGATACTTCCTCTATGGATGGTCTGATTAAACAGGCACGTAATGCAAAAGAAGAATATTTACGTTTGCAACAGCAACAACGTTTACGGGCACAGCAACAACAAACAGTTGAGGTATCTGTACAAGCTCCGGATACAGTTGTAGTGGATGATCCCTTGGCGGAGTTAAACCAACCAACTACTATCCCAGGGTCTACCACCAGTACTACAACTACTACTACGACAACAACAACTACCACGACTACGAACGCGGAGCCTCTGTCGTTGATTAGTAATCCTGTGGGTCGGGTATCGGCTGAAGCAAGTGCTGCTTCTCGTGCTAAATACATTGAAGGATTGGATGCATTCAATCGTGACGATTTTGAACGTGCCCGCCAGGCCTGGATTGTGGCTAAGCAGTTAGATCCGGGAAACAGTGACGCGGAACTTGGCTTACGCAAAGTGGAAGAATTATTGATGCGATAAGGAAGGAATATGAAATTAACAGCAAAATGGCTCTTATGGTTTGTGTTAGTAACCGTTTACGCTTCGGTAATCGGTGGTTTGTTCTATTACAATTTATTTAAGTTTGTATTTGACAAAAAATTGCAAAACGAAATGGTGGAAATGGTCCGTTTCCGTGCGCCTGCTTTGGTGCAACAATTGGCAGCTCGCCCGAAAGGGGAAGCCAGTTTCCGCGAAGCGGAAATCATGAAGGACATGGCCCGTAATGATGATCGCATCAAAAGTTTAGTGTACTTGGGATATGATGGATCTATTCGTTGGCATGAAAACACCCAATTTTTAGGAATGTCTTACCAGGATTATAAAAATGCTGTTGGTTTTGATACCAATTCCGTTTTGCAGGCTATGAAGGATCGGTTGCCTCGGGCCATTCTTTTTGGGAAAGGTGACTACTATGATATGGCAATTCCCCTGTTAGCCAAAGACAGTGTGGTGGCGGGGGTAATCAATGTAACGGTATCGCGCGAAAATGCGAAGCAACTAATTGCTTCTTCCATGATACGCTATGCATTTGGGGCATTGATTATGATGTTGCTTATCGGTGGGGTATTGTATTTATTCCTATTGCTTAAAATTATTCGGCCGTTAGGGGTGTTAAAAGACAGTATAGATGCCGTGTCTATGAATAACATGGTGCTTCAATTCCCCGGCCGGCACGATGAAATCGGAGATGTAGCGAATTCGGTATCTTCTTTACTCGATAAAGTCCGTGAAGAATTGCAACATTCACAAAATGCGGAAATTATGTCATTAGAGAAAGAACAGCACTGGTGGGAAGCTATTTTGGCTGTGGCAGTGCCGAAAGGATCCCGTGCTCTAGTGATTGATGAAAACAATAATGTTCTTTATGCTAATTTTGAATTAGCAATTCCAGGGAAAGATAAAATTCATTTACTGGATATTTTTGATGGACGTCAGCAAGAGATTATTCAAGTGGTTGGGGAGGCTATGGATAATCCGGCCAAGGTGTTACGCGGTACGGTAGAGAATAAAAATGTACAATGTATAGTCAGAGCTGTACAATTGCCAGATGATGCAGGCAAGAATCGCATTGTGTTGGTACTGGAACCTGAAAAATAATTTGAGGAGAATAAGATGAAAGTAGAAATTAAAAAAATACATATTCTGTCGGTATTGTTTTCTGTATTTCCGTTAGCGGTTTTTGTAGTGATGCTCGTTAGCGCGTTTCTGGAAATGTTTAGTCCTGAAGCTACTTTGAATTTTGCCTATGTAATGGGACTTGTGTTGCGCGCCGTTCAGGGGACGATCCTTTCCTTAGTTTCAGTGATTTTCTTCCTGCTTGCTTACAACGGGTTAGCCGCTTTGGGAATTCGTGGTGTACAAGTAAATTTGGAAGATAAGGAATAAAAGGAGGGAATTAAACAATGGTTAGAAAACTTTTTACATGTTTGTTAGCTACTCTGTTAACGGGGATTTGTTGGGCGGCAGGAACTCAAAAAATGGTTTCCAAAACCCAGCCGAAAACAAAGGCGGAGATTATTGTCATTGAATCTGATGAACATGCAGCGGGCAAAGAAGACTTGCAATTAACACAAGCTATTTCTCAATTTTTGGAAGTCGTTCCCTCGGTTACTCATTTGACAGCGGCTAAAGCTGCCGAGGATCCGAAGTTGGCCAATTTAGATTATAGTTTTTTGCCACTTTACTTGATAAAGAAAACAAAAGCTATTCGTAGTAAATTGGAAAAACATTTACAATACGGATATGTGCAGGAAAATGACGATTTCATTATTATGCCCCACCAAACCCGTCAGGGCGTTTATACAAATAAACCGGTTCAAAAAAATGTGATGGATTTGTTTGTGATGTCTCAATGCCCTTATGGGGTACGGGCGGAAAATCTGATTATCCAGGCACAAAAAGACGGTACTTTTCCAACGGACAAAACCGTGCGTGTGCGCTATATCGTAGACTATAATCCCGCACAAGGGTTTAACAGCATGCATGGTTCCGGAGAGTGGGAAGAGAATGTCCGCCAACTGTTGATTGCCAAGTATTACCCTAAAAAATTTTGGAAATATTTGGAAATCCGTAATAAAGATTACCGTTCCAGCCGTTGGGATAAGGCCATGGAGCAAGCCGGAATTGATGTCAAAAAGATTATGAAAAAATTTGATACAGAGGGATTAGAGTTGCTTAAAGAAGAAGCTAAATATACAAAAGAATATGGTATTAGTGGCTCTCCCTCTGTTGTTTGGGAAGGAAGAGTGCTAATGGGATTAGACGGCGCTGCCGCGTTGGAAGGATTCGGCTTTTTAGCCCCCAAAATGCCGTCAGGAGCAGTTGCAGCTCCGTCTGGAAGTTGTTAGACGTTAATTTAGTTAATTAGACGGGGGCTGGACATGTATCCGGCCCCCGTTTTCCCTAAAAAAACTTACGGAAAAATATAATGGCAAAAAAACGGTTTCGCGGATTATTTTTTAACGCAGTGTTGGCACTGAGTTTGATTTCGCTGGTGCCGTTTGTGCTTGTGGGAATTTATTTTACCCGGGCCAATAGCCGTATTTTGCAACACGAGATTTTTCAAAAACAACAAACAATCGCTAGTCAGCTCTCGGCGGTGGTACATACTTACTTCACACGTGCTTCCGAATATTTTTCTGTTTTTATTGATTTACATACTGAGTTCGGCGGCCACTCCTTTCTTAATCAGGAAGATTTGGATTATTTGCGTCAGCGTGATAATTCTATTTCTTATTTAGCTCTGCTTAATACATCCGGGGAACAATTGCTTTCCCAAGGGGAACTACTCAATCCGGCAGGATATAAAGGATTTATTCCGGGTATTTTAAAGTCTTGCGTACAAGCGCGGGAAAATTATATCGGACAAGTATATTTTATACCACAACGAGGTTGGTTTCTGTTAATGGCATTCCCGGTGTATGAGAGTTTAGCCGAAAAGAGAACCTCTGGTATTTTATTGGTAGAGATGGATTTACGTAAGCTGACGCAGTTACTGGCCAAAGTGTATCCCTTGGAGATGGATGCTTTTTTGGTGAATGCTCAAAACGAAATTTTTTCCCATAATGGTTTCCCGCAAAATTCTTCTGACTTGCAAGTTGCCCAATCCCAAATTCAAGCGGTTCGGCAACAACTGGCTGACCGTATGACGGGGGAAGTCACGCTGCCTGATGGGAGAAAATGGTTGGTGTCTTCGGTTGATTTATTTTTGCCGGGTTGGCGGGTTTATGTGGCCCAACCGGGTAATATGGTGCATAAGCTGTTATTTGGCGATACATCTCATTTGATATGGGGTGGTTTACGTCTCTTTTTATTAATGCTGTTGTTCGTTTTTGTGGTAAGCCATTGGGTGATCGTACCGATTACTCATCCGTTGGAGCGGTTGCGTAAAGCCGCCTTACGTTTACGGGAAGGAGATGATATAATTCGCCGGGAAGATGTGGAAATTCCTCATAACGAGATCGGTGATTTGTCGGAAGTTTTTTTGGAAATGGCTGCCGGACTGCATAATCGTCGGGAAGAATTACTTTTGGCACAGCGGCAATTGTCGAATTCAAACCGTGAGTTGGAACATCGGGTTCAAGAGCGTACGCAGGAATTGCAAACCGCAATGGAAGAGCTAGTCAAGAAGGAACGATTAGCCACCATGGGGCAGATGGCTTCTATTATCAGTCACGAAATTCGTAATCCGTTGGCAGTAATCAGTAATGCTACGCGTTTAATTAAAATGCTGGTAAAGCCACACGATATAAAAGTAGATAAACAAATCGGTATTATTGAAGATGAAATTAAACAGGCCAATAGCATTATCAGTGAAGTGCTCGGATACGCGCGTTCCCGCGATTTAATTTTAAGTGCCATTGAATTAAACAGTTATTTGCACGATATCTTGCTTTCCTATCCATTACCGCCAGGGATTCGGTTGGAAGAAAAATTAGAAGCAAATCCTGTGCGTGTTAAAATTGATGCTGAAGAGATGAAACAAGCCATCCGTAATCTAATTACAAATGCGGTAGAAGCTATGCAAAACCAGGGAACACTTACGATAGGGGTAAAAACAGGAGAGCACGCTGTGTGTATTTATGTGGCAGATACCGGGGTGGGTGTTCCGGAGAATATCCGTCGGAAAATTTTTGCGCCGTTCTTTACAACCAAGGCCCGCGGAACGGGTTTGGGACTGGCTGTGGTAGGAAAAGCAGTCAGCCGGCACCAGGGGAAATTATTTATTCGCAGTGAAGAAGGGAAAGGTTCCTGTTTTGAGATTTATCTAAAAATATATCAAAAACCCGGAGATACTTATTATGGACAAGGTAGTTAAAATATTGGTAGTAGATGATGATAATAATTTGCGCGAGACACTGGTGGATTTGTTGGAAATTGAAGGGTATAAAGTGTATCAAGCAGGCACGGCTGTTGAATGTTTGGATCTTTGTTCCAGCGATTTCTTTAATATTATTCTTATGGATTATAACCTGCCGGATGAAAATGGCATGGAGCTGATCCGGAAGATCCGTTCTTTTAACCAAGAATCGCAAATTATTATGATTACGGCTTATGCTTCCTTGAATGCTATTATGGAAGCGATGCAGGAGTCTGTTTATGATTTTCTGATTAAACCGGTGGATTTTGATTACCTGAAACGTACCATTAATCGGGCATTAGACAAGTATTTCCTGGAAGAAAGCAACAAAGCATTGTTAGCAGAACTTAAACAACGTAATCAGGATTTAGACCGGTTAAACAATATGAAATCCAAGTTCTTTTCCATCGTTTCGCATGATTTATCCAATTCTCTGATGACGTTGAAAATGAGTTTTGATATGTTGCGCAAAAAAATCACCGTAGATGCCGATCAGCAAAAAAAGATTATGTTTATGGAAGAATCAATCAGCCAAATCGAACATTTAATCAAAGACTTAGTGGACTGGGCGGCAATTGAAAAAGGAAAATTGCGTATTGAGAAAACGCCTTTTGAATTAACTGAAAGTCTTAAAAAGACTGCTGAAATTTTTCAAGCCAAAGCAGCTAAACGTAACATTAGTGTAACGTTTGAGAGTAGTGGAGTTGTGCCGGTGGTTGCCGACGAAAAACGCATTCGTCAAGTAATTTCCAATTTGCTGGAGAATGCCGTGCGGCATACACCGGATGGCGGTAAAATAGAAATAGTAGTTGGCAAAATAGATGAAAAAAATGCTAAAGTGTCGGTAACGGATTCTGGAGATGGTATTGATCCGGAACAAGCGCCGCAATTATTTACTAGTTTTACACAAGTAGGTGCCAAAGACCGTGTAGGCCGGCTGGGGTTGGGATTGTCTATTGCCAAAGATATTGTATTAAACCACGGCGGCCGCATTTGGGCCCATAGTGAAGGATTGGGAAAAGGAGCTGCTTTTAATTTTACGTTACCGATTGCGAATGCTTAACATTTCAACAACTGATGGAGTGAAAAATGACCAAGAAAAAAATAACCGTATTGATTGCTGATGACCAAACGCTGTTTCGCGAAGGGATAAAGGATGTACTGTCCGGCGAACGTTGGATGGAAGTTGTTGGGGAAGCCGCCGATGGATTGGACGCGGTAGCCAAGGCCAAAAAGCTAAAACCGGATGTGGTACTCATGGATATCCGTTTGCCCAAAATGGATGGGATTGCCGCTACACGCAAAATCCGGGAAGCGTGCCCCAATGTAAATGTGCTTATGCTCTCCAGTTTTGAAGACGAAGCGCATGTGTTGGATGCCATCCAGGCCGGCGCGAACGGTTATTTATCTAAAATGTTGCCGGCAGCGGAATTGGTGAATTCTATTAAAACTTTTACCAGCGAAGGATTGATGATTCCCCAACAATTAATGGGGAAATTATTGCATGGTTTGCGCAAGATGGGGGAAGGTGGATTGCCCACTCAATCTACACTTACTAAAACAGAGATAAAAGTATTGGATTTCTTGGGGCGCGGCTTGAGTAATAAAGAATTGGCTAAAGAACTCAATTGCAGCGTAAAAACGATTAAAAACCACCTCAATAGTGCTTTCCATAAATTAGGGGTTAGCAGCCGCACGGAAGCCGTTGTAAAAGCTATTGAAAAGGGGTTAATTTCTTCCGAAGGAACGGTAATTCCGGAAGAAGATGATGAGGAGTAACCTTGCGTAAACTCAAAACGTTATTCAAATGTGGATGGCATAAAAAGGGCGGACAAGCGACGGTAGAATATGTATTGATGTTGGCTACGGTTGTGGTGATATTGTCGGCCTTTTTGATGTCTTTTCATACCACATTTGTACGTTGGTTTTTCCAATTTATTGGAATGATTTTGATGAGTTAGTTTATGTCATACCCAAAGATACTGAGTAAGGTGCGCGAACGTAAGGCACAAATTTTGTTGCCTTCGGTTTTGCTTGCACCTATTTTCATTTTAGTAGTATATCTGCTTTTTGAAATAGCCAAAGTATCTACGATTAAAGTCCGCCAGCAACTCGCTTTGGATAACGCTGCTTATTCCCAAGTATCTGCTACTAGCACCTACTTAAACGCATTGGCGTTGGTCAACGGGCCGTTGGCTTACCGTGTTATTCAAAGCACTTCGGATAGTGTTCCTCTCTTGCAGCCAAAAGCCAGCCGCTCTAATTTACCTAAAATTTCTGTGTTTGAATTATTTTATCAAGGGGGCGGCGTGCCAACCATCGGTCCGGATTATGATACCGGTATTAATAAACCTCCGTCAGCTGAATCTACCGATTGGGGACTTAAGTACTACTCTGGCGAGAATTTGGACCAAAACGCCTCCCGCGCCGATTGGGAAAAAGAATCTCCTAAAGTGCCGGATGGCAATACAAAAATACCGGTCATGAGTAAAAAATTAGTAGATGATTATCATTTCCCTGCCAAAGAAATGGGTGTCCCTGCGATTGTTAATTACCTGGAAACGTATGCCCGTCTGGGTTCTATTTATAAATCGCAGGATTATGTGTATGAGCAGGTTAGTAAAAATGCCATTATGTTCCGGGAAGCATACTACTTAAATGTAACGGATTGTAAACGAGCGGATTGTGCCCGCCAAAGTGCTGCGCAGTTGCGTCAATTCTTAGATATCCAAACAAAACCGTTTGAATTGAGCCAGCTTGTATTTTATGCTTCGGATTCGTCCGAACGGTACCACCACGGGGCTTATCAAATTCCTTTTAAGGCAGAAGAGTTATTAAACGGGGAAAAGCTGTTCCAATTTGCTTATATGGAGCCGGCCAGTCGCGGTAAATTAAAAACACTTTCACGTGGAGTTTTACTCAAACAACCATTTAAATTACCCCGTAATCACTTTAATATAAACTTAGAGCAAAAATACAAACCGTATGTTCGTACTCGGGTAACTTTAGCTTGTCCGCGTGCAGGAAATAACTGTGTGTGGCCCAACCCATTACCGAAGTATAACGTTACATTGGAGCCCTGATGATTCGTCCGTTTTCTTTTTTCCGTTCACATAAAGGCCAAGCCACTACAGAAGTAGTGCTGTTGTTTCCGGTGTTTGTCATCTTTATTTTATTTATCATCAAAATTTTTGGTCTTTTGGTCTTGAGCCAAAAGATGGAAATAGCCAGCTACTATGCGGCTCGCCGTTTTCAACTGCAATCGCACGAAACAGATTATTACCAACGCACGTGGGACAACCGCTTTTTGGAAAAAGATATCCAAGAAAAAGTGGAAAGTTACCTCGGTTTTAATAATCCCGGTATGCGCAAATTTTTAAGTTTGAATGAATTTAAAATGGATGTGCAACGCTCCGGCACGTGGACGAAAATTACACTTACAGCCCGTACCAAGCCGCCGCGCATCCGGTTTTTATGTAACTACAACAAAGACCAAGTATGCGACCGCGATATGAAATGCCTCAAAGGGTATGCTTTTCTATGTGAAACCGGCGGGGAAGTTACCGAAATCAAATACATTGGTAAGAACGAACGTCCGGCCCCGTACATACGCCCGGGTGAGAAATAAACCGCCTAACGTAAAGCCGGTGTATTACCCCTTGACAAACTCCTTTTTTCCTCCTATACTTTAAGCAGAAGGATTGTATGTAAACTCTTCGTTTGAGTGCCTTGTGAAGGCGGGTCAACAAGAGTAGTTTTTATTGTGATATAAAGGAGTTTGATATGTTCAAATTCAAGCCGGGGAATGTATTTACGAAGATCAATCAAATGGACCGCAAAAAAGCCTATACGATAGGGGCGGTTGTTGTGGTATGTTTTATCGCTTTGATTACGTTAGCTTCCTTCATGGGAGATGCAAACGAAGAATCCTTTGAAGGGTTAAACCAACGGGGCTACGATTTAGCCCAAATGCCTTTTGTAAATGACGAAGCCGAGCAGTATTTATTAGCTGCCAAATATCCTGATATGCAGGGAAATAACTCCACCCTACTTTATTCCGCTGCAGAAAAAGAAGCCCGCCAAGAAGAAGATGCAGAAGAAGCCGAAGGAGAGAGCTTTGTGGATGAAGACGCTTCCCCAGATTTTGTAGAGGAGGATAGTTCGTCTTCCTCATCTAGAGGGTATTCCGGCCGCGGATACAGCGGCCGCGGCGGTTCCTCGGGCCCGACGACTATCAATCAATTGGGTACGGCTAGTGCTGCCCATGCCAGCGGTAGCGGTGTGAGCGGTACTTTTGGTGCGCCGCGGGGTGATTTCTCACCATACCGAAAGAATGAAAAAGGTAAGGAAACCCCGGTGCAGCCGATTCAAAACCAGGAAGCCCGCAAAGCGCTTTACCAATTCGCCCGCGGTAGCCAGGCAGCTGCCGGATTGAGAGACGGCAAAGGGGCCAACGCCAAACGTGCCTTACAGGGAGGTAACATCCAAGGGAGCGAAGCCTTCACCGGTAAAGGGGTGGATTTAAGCAAGTTGGGGGGATTAACCTTAGATACAAATGCGCCCGTTTCTTCTTCCGATTTTAGCAATTTAGATAAAGACGTGGCCGAAGGTGCCCAAAAAGCGCAAGACAAGAAAGAAGAGAAGCAAACTTTGGGAGAGAAATTGTTGGAACAATTTTTATCAAGCATGGTTAACCTGGGAACGCAAGCTATTGGCAAAATAGCGGACAAAGGAATTGATGCCATGTTTGCTGCTGCTCAAAAGAATGCGGCCAGCCGTGCATCAGGCAACGAGTATATTAATTCTTTAAAGGGTGCTACTTCTCAAAATTGTACCGGTTCTTGTGATGACGCTGTGCACACTATGCTGGGGGATAAACGCTACAACGAGTGGAAAGAAAACGGTGGAACAGTCGAAGACCATTGGGGCGGTTTGTCTGATCGCAAAATGCGCAAACGGTTAAAAGAAAACGGAGCATCGTTGCCTTCTGAATTTACCCGGGATGAGAACAACATGTACATAGGAAATACCAAAAACGGGACTTACACGGAGCGGCGGAATCAAGTACGTGGAGAGGTGGAAATTACTCCTTCCGAAACACATATTGATTTGAAGACAGATAATAACTCTAATGGACTTTCTAATCCCTCGTCCGTACCTGCTGATGCTGAAAGAGGTACGCACTATTATACTCCTAGCAAGTATCAATCGCGCAGGGGAATTTCCAATGAAAGTGGGTATTTCTTATATAATAAGTCAACCAATCGGTACGAAGAAGTTTCAGCTGACGATTTTAGAAAACATATGGGTGGAAATTGAAGGATAAAATAACGGA
Source organism: uncultured Elusimicrobium sp. (assembly GCA_902772695.1). GTDB lineage: Bacteria > Elusimicrobiota > Elusimicrobia > Elusimicrobiales > Elusimicrobiaceae > Avelusimicrobium. The sequence goes on along the minus strand of CACYBL010000030.1, from coordinate 1,963 downwards.
GACCAATTATGAATATTTTCAAAAGAATGATAAATCGTAGCGGTAAAATAGCTATTTCTGCCATGCAAGCTGTCGGGTTGACGGCGGTAGTGGGCGTGGCGGGTATTGCGGCGTGGCAAATTTTAGGCACTCCGGAAGATGATGCAACTATGTTTAATCCGGCCGCCCAATATAATTCCGGCTCGGTGGAATATGTGGCTAGTGGCCGGAGTGGTTCTTATGGCGGTGTAGCGGGAGGATCTTCGTTGCAGGTGTCTGCCGATACCTTGAAACGCTTGGACAGACAAGCCCTGGCAGAACAGGCGGCCCTGGAAATGGAAGAAGAAGCTTCCCGGGTGCAAACACTTACTTCTATGGATGAAGGTCCTGCCTATCAGATGGGCGGCACGGAAGGTTTCGCTTTAGGGGCTAACGCCGCCAATGAACAAGATTTGAAAGGAAGTCCTCTGTCGGCTATGCAGGGGGCTATGTCCGGCCTAACAGATGCCGTAGCCAAAGCCCAAAAACAGGCCCAATCCGATAATGCTGCCTCTCAGGGGAACGGAACATTAGCCAGTGCCACACCTAATTGGTCTGCCGGAGCAGGTAGCTCTGCCGGAGGACAGGGGGCCAATTCGTCTTTTGTGGTACAAAACAGCGGTAAAAATGCCAAGGGTGGTAAATCTGCCGGAGCTGATGCTGCTGCCGCCCAAATGCAAGATGCATTAGCTACCGCTCAAGCGCAAGCAGCCGGCATGTTGGAAGGAAAACGGCTGCGCGGGCGTTCTTCATTTGGGGATGCCTCGGGTGTTAATAAGGGCCGTGATGCTTCCATTTTAGGGGGGCGCAACGGAGCGAACGCTTCAGATGATTTGGATTTTATCCGTAAACGCTCGGCAGATGCGGCTTCTAACCGTTATCGTGCGGCTAACGAAGGTTCCCGCGCGTTTTTAGCCAGCACACAAATATCGGGCGGTATGCGTATTGAAGCCGAAAACGTAACCACCGGCCAAGGCCAAGGTTCCAAAGATTTCAGCAACGATACTGAAGTAAATCTGCGCGGTATCCGCACTTGGGGAACTAGCCAAAGCGCCAAGTCTACTACCCGTGAAGAAGATCGCAATACCTTACAAAAATGGGCTTGGGGAGCGGTGGCTGCTTGTTTAGTGTCTATGCTAGCCATTCCGATTCTTAAGAATTTTCCGCCTTGGGGAACTGTTGCTGCGGCAGTGCTTGGATTGGCGGCCGCTGGTGTGGCAACTGTTGCTATTACTAAAGCTGCGCAATTTGCCAATAAATGGGGAAGTGAGGGTACTAGTACAGCAGCCATAGTGGTATCTTCTATTTTGGTGGCTGGTGTAGCAGCGTCCTTTATCTTCTCTGACGCTTTCTTTAAGGCTTACCAGGGAATTGCACAATTTATGGAACTGGAAATCAAAGATTTTGGCTCTGCTGTTCGCGGATTTGGAAAAGATGCATCTTCTTTGTTCCAGAAAGTGATTAATTTATTTAAAGGTGTATAAGGAAAATAGCTTATGCAAATTGGAATTATAAATATTTTACCTTGGAGTTGGCGTAATTTTATTCCGCGCTTGATTGCAATTGGATTGGTGTTAGCGTGGGTAGTTTGGGGAATATCTATTTGGCGGGAGAGCCGTCGTTTGGAAGTATTGCGGCAGGAACGCCTGGAGCAAGAGCAACGCCGTGAAGAAATTCTCCGGCGGGAAGCTGAATATAAACGCCGTGTAAGGCAGGATCAGATGATACGTTCCAGCGTGCAAAACGCTGTAGATTATGCTAGGTAAAGGAGAACGCATATGAATTGGTTGAACTTTTTAAATAGTAAAGCGGGCAAATTGGTTGTGGGCGTTCCGCAATTAGTGGGAATAGCCGGCGTGGGAATGGTGGCCGCATACACAGCTTTTCACGCAGATAAAACCGCCGTGGAAGAAGGACGGGTGCGTTCTCTTTCTTCTATTTCCAC
>CACYBL010000029.1 GCA_902772695.1 uncultured Elusimicrobium sp. | reverse complement strand
TTATTTACTAATGGGGCGGCAACTTACGCTACCACTATTTGTAGCTACATTAGTAGCGACTTGGTACGGGGGAATCTTCGGCGTTAGTGAAATTACATTTAATTATGGGATTTTTAATTTCATTACTCAAGGTGTATTTTGGTATCTAGCCGCTCTGATCTTCGCCTTTTTCCTAACCGATAAAATCACCCGTTACAACTCGCTTACCCTGCCAGACTTAACCGAACAAATGTTTGGCCCGAAATCAGCCAAAATATCTGCTATATTTACGCTACTTTATATTACCCCGGTAGCATATGTGCTTAGCTTGGGTTTATTCTTACACATGGTCTTTGGGATTAGCGTCTTAACCGGAATGATCGTTGGCACTTTATTTACCTGTTTATATACGGCCTGGGGTGGATTCCGTTCTGTTGTTTTTTCCGATTTAGTACAATTCTTTGTCATGTGCGGAGCGGTTCTCTTGGTCATTATATTTTCCGTACATTCATTTGGCGGGATGGCGTTTTTAAAAGAGCATTTGCCGCCCTCCCATTTTACACTCACTGGAGGCAACTCGTGGTTAAGCACGTTAGTATGGGGATTTATTGCCATGACTACCCTAATTGACCCCGGTTTTTATCAGCGTTGCTTCGCGGCTAAAAGCCCGCAAGTTGTAAAAAAAGGCATTTTGATTTCCATTTGCATTTGGTGTCTTTTCGACATTTGCACCACTGCAGGCGCCCTTTATGCAAGAGCTCTGCTGCCTCATGCCCAACCCGGTCAGGCTTATTTCTTCTATGCCGTACAACTTTTACCGGCTGGGTTTCGCGGTTTTTTTGTAGCGGGAGTCTTATCTATTATTTTATCCACCCTCAATTCATTTCTTTTTATTGCTTCCAATACATTAAGTTTTGATTTACTGCGTAAGCGTTTCCAAAATATTATTTTATCCAACCGTATCGCCATCTTTGCCGTTGGTACGCTTTCTATTGTACTGGCTCAGCTGTTTCACGGAAGTTTCAAGGAAATTTGGCTGGTACTTGGCTCTTATTTTTCAGCGTGTTTGTTAATCCCCATTTTAATGGGTTACCTTTATCCGGGACGCATCAGTGATAAGCTCTTTGTGTGTTCTTCTCTTCTGAGTGCTACTGCAATGACCATTTGGCGACTATTCGGGAAACCGGACTGGTTAGAAATCGTTGATCCTTTTTACATTGGGGTAGGCACCAGTTTTCTCATTTTAATTATATGCAGGAGCCGGAATGAAAGCATCTCGTCACGCATTGTTGATCGGTAACGGGGAATCTATTCCTCCCCGATTATTACACGATTATGCCAAACAGGCAGATGTTTTGATTGCGGCAGATGGCGGAGCTAACCAGGCGTTGAATGCCGGTTTACAGCCGGATGTCATCATTGGAGACTTAGATTCTGTTTCTGATCAGGCGCGAAAGAAATTTGCTTCGGCACAGTGGCTTGGTATAGACAATCCAAACAATACTGATTTACAAAAAGCGCTTGATTATTTACTACAATACGGGTTTAAAAAATGCACGCTGGTTGGCTTTAACGGCGGGCGGATGGATTTTACCTTGGGAAATATGTTAGCCCTTTGTCGCTATGTAAAAAAATTAGATTTATGCCTGGCAGGAGCCGGATGGGAAATTTATCCCGTTTGCAAATCTAAAAGTTGGGTAGCTCCCAGAGGCACACGCGTCAGTTTTCTACCACTTACGCCCTGTTATCAAGTGACGTTGGCCGGGCTAAAATACACGCTGCAACGTACTTATTTACCGTTGGGCACTACACAAACTTTAAGTAATCAAACAAGCCGGAAGCATTTTTCCGTATCGCTTACCAAGGGTGTTTTGTTAGCGTATATAGAAACAAACCAAACAAAAATATGAAAAAAATTTTCCCCCCTGTTATTATTTGTTTGATGACCGGGATTGGCTTATTGTTTTCTACTCGCTCGGAAGCGCAACAGCCCAACCGTTTAGTACGTGCCGTGCAAAAAGCAGTTCCATTAGACAAAACAACCCCTTCTCTTTTAAGCCGCCAAATGGCACGTCCCATCGTCTATTCTCCACACTTTGCCATTCAATCGCCCGATATTGCAAAAAACGTATCTGCCTCTGTGGATCCGATATTACGCCGGATAGAACAAAACCAACTCCTCACACTGAAACGTTTAACTTCTCTGGCGCAAAAACATCAACAAATATCTATCGTTTCCGCCATCCGGGAAGATGACCTGGAATCCTTAAAATTTATGGTAGAAAATGGAATTCCCATAACTCAGTATGACATCTTTTTAGCCATTGACAGAGGAAATAATCAAATTATCCAATATCTTTTGGACCATTTACTAGCCCGGGGCCTCCGGTGTACCCGAGAGATATTGCAAGAAGTGGCCTATACGGGAAATATAACTATATTTAAGTTTCTGTATGAACAATGGAAACCGCCCAAAAGCATTCTGAGAATTGCACTTTACCGAAACCCACACCTTTTTGTACCGCAAGAGGATATCCGCATATCCGAAGCAGGACAGGAAGAGATTATTTTGTTTTTATTGGAGAAAGTGGATTTAACACCAAAACGCTTGTATGCTTTCCCTACTCGGTATGATATAAAAAACACTTGGCGTAGCATACAATAAACAATTACCCAATTATGC
>CACYBL010000028.1 GCA_902772695.1 uncultured Elusimicrobium sp. | reverse complement strand
TCTTCCAGGTGTTAATTTTATCAATCAAAAAATCTACCCATTTTTCTTGGGAGAGTTTGAACATGGTTTGTCCATGTTCAAAGTAAAGCCCTTCCCCTTTGCCGCCGGCAATACCAAAGTCGGCGTCGCGCGCTTCGCCGGGACCGTTTACAATACATCCCATCACAGCGATTTTAAGTCCGGTGGCTTTTTCGCGTAAAACTTTATCGTTATAAATTTTTTCTTCCAGGGCGTGCACTGTTCCCGTTACATCTACTTGAGTACGGCCACAGGTCGGGCAAGAAATCAAGTTGGGGCCGTATTCTCGCAGTCCCAGTGCCTTTAAGATTTCATAGGCGGTGCGTACCTGTAAGCGCGGATCCTCGGTTAAAGAAACGCGAATTGTAGCACCGATTCCCTTTTGTAATAAGGTGCCAAGGGCCACAGAACTCTTAACGGTGCCGCTTAAAAAACTGCCTGCTTCGGTAAGCCCGATATGTAAGGGAATATCACTCTGCTTGGCAAACAATTCGTTAGCCAAAACAGTACGTTTAAAATTGTCAGATTTAAGTGAGACCACTACATTTTTAAAATTAAGTTGTTCTAAAATGTTGGCTTGTTCCAGAGCTTCGTTGACCATTACTTCGGCCCATTTATTGTCGGATAACTCCATGCGGCCCTGGACTTGCTTGAGATATTTTACACTTCCGGCATTTACGCCGATGCGGATAGCTACCCCTTTATCAGCGGCGGCACGTACGACTTCTTTGGTGTTTTCTACTGCTCCGATATTACCCGGGTTAATACGTACTTTATCCACGCCTTGTTTAATAGCTTCCAGCGCAAGTTTATAATCAAAATGGATATCTGCCACGAGAGGAGAGTGAATACGTCTTTTGATTTCGCCAATAGCTTTGGCCGCATCCATATCCGGTACAGCCACGCGATTGATTTCACAACCGGCCTCTTCCAACATGCAAATTTGTGCGGCGGTTTTTTCAGCGTCGCGCGTATCGGTGTTACACATACTCTGCACGCGCACAGGATGTCCTGTACCTAATGTAAAGGGTCCTACAGTAACTTGTCTAGTCTTGTACATGGGAAACCTCGGAGGAAGACGTATTATCCGTTGTCTGAGTTACGGCAACGGAAGGTTTAAAGAAAATGCGTTTAATGTCGGAATAAGACGCATATACCACGAGCAAAATCAGTAAATACAACCCACAATTCACAGCAACATTAAGTGTTTTTTCGGTGGGGAGTTTATGAGTGAGTCCTTCCCATAGATAAACTAATGCGTAGCCGCCATCTAATATCGGGATAGGGAATAAATTAAACATTCCTACTGCTACCGATAGTAGAGCAATTAAAAATACAAAATCCGTCAAATTGCGGTGCGCGGCTTGGTGAATGATGTTTACAATGCCAATCGGGCCTGCCAGTTCGGGAGCTTTCTTTTGAGAAAAACTCTTTATGATGGAAGTAAATGAAAGTTTCGTCCAGTAATAACATTGATAAAATCCTAATCCAATGGCTTTCCACAATGGGACTTCATGCATGACGGGTTGAACCATGATGCCCAAGGTAGTTGGGTGTTCAGGTGAAAAATCAGCTTCTTTTACAGTAGCTTGTAAGGTTTCTCCATTTCGTTGATAAATTAATTGTAAATCTCCTTGACGGTTTTCTATGGCGTCGGCCAATTCTTTCCAGGAATGAATGGATTTCCCGTTGATATGAGTGATTATATCTTTAGGAAGTAAATTAATTTTTTCTGCCGGATATCCCTTGGAAACGGTTCCTACTACAGCCGGCAAAGCCGTAATATCTGTTTCGGGAACGCCGTGAATATAAGCCAATGCGGCAAAAATGATAGCGGCAAGCAGATAATTAAATAATGCGCCATTTACAACCATAAAAAATTTGGCGTACCACTTTTTGGCGGCAAACTCATAAGGTTTGGGAGGTTCCTTAGCATTTTTCGGATGAAACATAGGGCCGGCAGGTTCCACAAAGCCACCAAAGGGAATTGCTCGCAGCTGGTAATCCGTATCACCTACTTTTTTGTGCCACAGAATTTTTCCAAAACCAAAGGAAAATTCATTTACACGGATTCCCGTAAGGCGGCAAGCGATGTAGTGCCCAAACTCATGTACAATCACAATTGGACTTAAAACAACTAGTACAGCTAAAACGGAAAGTAACATGCTATTTTCCTCCTAGATAATTGCCTTGCGGTAAGTTTTGTTTTGCAAGGTTTCCATTGCCTTTTCTCGCGCCCAACGGTCTGCTTCGGCGGCCTGATTAAGCGTAGCATCCCCGGGAGTTTGAGGAGCAGCTTTAAGCACGGTGTAAACTAATTTAGCGATTTCCGTAAATTTAATTTTTTGTGTCAAGAATGCTTCCACAGCTACTTCATCAGCAGCGCTTAACACGGCCGGGAAAATGCCCCCTTGCCGCGCCGCTGCCAAGGCCAGTTCCAAACAGGGGAAACGATCAAAATCCGGTTCAAAAAACTCAAGTTTTGCGGCTTCAATTAAATTTAATTTTTTCACCGGACAAGGTAAGCGTTTCGGATAAGTAATGGCATATTGTATCGGTACCCGCATATCCGGTTCCCCAAGTTGGGCCAAGATAGCTCCATCATTAAATTCTACAGCTGAGTGTACGATAGACTGGGGATGAATGACGATCTGCATTTTTTGTTCGGGTAAATTAAACAGGTTCATAATTTCAATAGATTCAAAACCTTTGTTCATGAGTGTGGCCGAATCTATCGTAATTTTTTTACCCATTTTCCATCGTGGATGATTTAATGCTTCTGCGGGTGTTACCGTAGATAAAGAACCTTTACGTTTAGCAAAAGGGCCGCCGGAAGCAGTTAATAATACTTTGGAGATGTCTTGACTGGTACGATTATAGGTATGTTCGTTGGCTAAGCCGGATAAACACTGAAAAATAGCGGATGGTTCGCTGTCTACGGGTAGGATGGCTCCTTTCCACCGCTCACATTCTTTCATGAGCGTTTTCCCTGCCATTACCATGGGTTCTTTGTTAGCCAGGGCGACAGTCTTGCCGGCTTTAATAGCAGCAATTAACGGCTGAAATCCGACGGCTCCTACCACTCCGTTGATAACAAGGGTGGCACTAGGAAGCGACGCCATAAAACACAAGCTATCGATTTCGGGTGGTAACAAACGGGTAGAGGGGGGAATTTGATCTTTAATTTTTTGATAACTTTCCGAATTTAATACCGCGGCAAAGCGGGGACGAAATGTATGAATTTGCTTTAGAAACAAATCCGTATTGGTATTGGCCGAGATCCCTAGGACCCGATAACCGGACCCTAATTGGGAAATTACATCCAACGAAGAAGTACCAATAGAACCGGTAGAACCTAGAATGATAATTTGTTTCATAATGTATACAGTACCACGTAATAAAATAAAGGAGCAAGCAACAAATATGAATCAAAGCGGTCTAAAAATCCGCCATGCCCGGGTAGCAAGTGGGAAGAATCTTTTACGCCGGCAGAACGCTTGAGTACAGATTCGGCCAGATCGGATACTTGACCTACCACCGATACTAATAATCCTAACCAGACGGCAGTTAAGAGCGAAAAGCAAGTTGGCAAGAATAACCGTTGCATCAAAATAGCAGCTCCAATGGCTAATAAGGTTCCGCCTACTGCGCCTTCCCAGGTTTTCTTGGGGCTGACTTCCTGGTTTAATTTGTGTCGGCCAAAGAAACGACCGGAAAAATAAGCACCTGTATCAGATACCCAAATCGTAATCATCATAAATAAAGTTAGATATTCACCATAGCCCGGTATATCACGTATGCTAATTAAGTGTGCCAAGGCCCAGGGTATCATAAAAATACCGGTAAACGTATTACATACCCGTTCCCAGGAGCGTTTTGGAGTAAGAATTTCAATCAGAAGCACCCCAAAAATAACCACACTGATGGAAAAAGGATATAAATTGTTTGGTAGCTCATTTTGTAGGGCAGTTCTCCCTAAAACAGCCACTATTGCCATACATAAACCAAATAGAAGCAAGCTCAATGTATGAATGGGTTTCTTGCCTGAAGTAAGCACTAAACTATACTCATACAAGCAGAGCAAGATTACACAACCTACAAAGGATATGTAAACAATACCGCCAAAGTGGATCGCGGCTAAAATAACGGGAAGGCCGATAACGGCAGTTAAAATTCTAGGTAATAACATACTCTTATTTTACTAAATTTTTACGTACGCGCGTGAGGAATATGGATTTTTATTTGCGAGAGGCAATTAAGGCTTTTGTTTTGGGTAAATTAAGTTCCCATAAAGCATTATTGGCTACCCAACGTGCGAATTTATTATCCTCGTATAAATCCAGTATATCTTTAGCACAAGCTATAGCATATGGCGTAAGACGAGGATTTTTTTTACCGATATTGCGCAACGCCCAATTGACGGCTTTATGCACCATGGGACGCGGATCACTGGCGTGAATTTTGATAAGCGGTAAAAATTTGCAAAGATTTTCATTGCTTGTTTTTGCTCGTGGCAATGATAAGGCACATAAAGTAGCAAAACCGGCACGGCGGGTAAATTCATCTTCTTGCTTGATCCACCGTTCAGCCAATTTCAGAGGTTCTTTGACTTTAGAAAACAAATTTCCACAACATAAATCACAAATATCCCACGAATTTAAATCTTTCACCCAAGCATTCAATTTTTCACGGGTCATTTGTTTGGGATCTGCTAACATAGATGCCAAGATGCGGGCTTCATGGATGCCTGTTTTCCACAAAGATTCTGCCAATTCTTGATCCGGACGAGGTAAGCTTTTAACGAGTTTACGTAATTGAGTGACCGGGGTACCAATAGCATATTGCGTGTTAATTCCAAAACGCTGGGCCATTTGCTTTTTGAATCGGGCGGATGCATATCGTTTGATACGGGTAACCACTTCCTCTGTACGTGTACGCAGAATCGGATCCATTAAATACCTCCAAACCGTCGGGTGCGTGTTTTGTAGATTGCGAGAGCCTGTTCAAAATCATGTTCGGTAAAATCAGGCCATAGCACAGGGGTAAAGTAAAATTCACTGTAAGCGGCTTGCCAAAGCAAAAAATTAGATAGTCGTTCTTCCCCGGATGTACGAATGATCAATTCCGGATCTGGTAGATCGGGATGGTATAAATAGCGGTGTAAAGTTTCTTGCGTGAGAGCTTTTTCTCCTGCAGCAAATGCAGCATTTACTGCGTGTAAAATTTCTTGCCTGGCTCCATAATTCAGTGCCAAATTTAGGGTAAGGCCCGTATGTTTAGCCGTCTTTTGTACGATTGCATCTATTTGAGAAAGAAGTTGGGGGGAAAGCGGATGGCGCTGCCCACTAAACCATAAACGGATGTTGTGCTGCATGGCTTTGTGACTATAGTCATCCAATGCTTGGGAAAGAAGTTGCATGAGTCCGTTTATTTCCTCCTGCGGACGAGACCAATTTTCAGCGGAAAAAGCATATAAGGTTAAAAAAGAAATGCCGTTTTTTTGTGCGGCTCGTAAGGTCCGTTCCACGGCCTTTGCCCCAGCTTTATGACCGGCTAAACGAGGTAGATGGCGTTTCTGGGCCCAACGGCCGTTGCCGTCCATAATAATAGCAATATGTTTGGGAAAATCAACTGACATACTTATATTTTACATTATAAAAACCGCCCTACGCTAGTATGCAGGGCGGTTAGACAATTTAATTTTATCCAACAATTAAATTTTCATAATTTCGGCTTCTTTATTCGCAATGACTTTATCAATCTGCATGATATGAGCATCGGTCACTTTTTGGACATCACTTTCGTAACGTTTCAAGTCATCTTCAGTGATTTCGGATGCTTTCTGAGCTTTTTT
>CACYBL010000027.1 GCA_902772695.1 uncultured Elusimicrobium sp. | reverse complement strand
GCATCAAGTACAGGGGTCAATCCGTCCCGGCAAATACAGTGGCCTTTATTTTTTTCGCGCTTGCATCCAAAGCAGGAAATACATCCTGTATATTTTTCTAATCGGAATAAATCAAATTTTTCTACATTTGCCCCAGCGGACGTGGCCCCCTTAATCGCTTCGTTTATCAGCGTGTCCGTATTCCAACCTTTTCTGGGTCCTGCGTTTACCGCTACAATTTTCTTATTCATTTTTGTTCTCCTTCGTGATCTATATCCCTTTTTAACAAATGCTTAGAATAAAGGACTGAAGCGTTGTGTAGTGTCCAAAAGACAGTCTGATTTAAATTTGTCCTTTAAATTCAAAACCAAGAGCTTCAACGGCTTTTTTGATTTCTTCATTACTGGGAGTGCCTTTGACATGTGCGACTCCGTCACTTAAGTTTACGGTAACTTCTTGGACGGATGGCAACTTGCTGATGGCATTGGTTACGGTATTTTTACAATGATTGCATCGCATACCGCTGATTTTGAAAGAAATTATCCCATTGTTTTTTGTTATCTCCATATTTTCCCCCTTTTCCTTGTTCTTTTTAAGCCGTATTGCATTTAAGAAAAGAACAATGAGCATCAAGGAACAAACTATTTTAAAATAGTGAAATCCTCCATGGTGATGTATCGTCGTTGTAAAATGGGACACATCAAACCAACTGGACGGCAAAAAATTATCTATAATAAGTCCGCAACCCATGGCCCCGATTACGAGGGTGATAAGATAAAGAGCAAATGTTTTTTTGCCTAATACCTTGCCGATAACAAGCATAGATGCTATATTGGCCGCCGGGCCTGCCATGAGGAGCACCAGTGCTGTTCCGGGGCTCATTCCTTTCATCATTAACGCAATAGCTATGGGGATAGAACCCGTTGCACACACATACATAGGCACGGCCACAAAGAGCACAAGCAGCATGGTTAAAATCGTATTATTGCCAAAGAGCATAAAGAAATTATCCGGTACAAAATAGGTAATTAAGCCCGCGATTATCAGACCGAGTAAAAGCATCTTACCGATATCTTCCATCATTTCTACATAACCGTAATGAAATACACTTTTTAACCGCTGTGTAAATGAAAGTTTTGCGGCGGGTTTGTCGGTTATTTGTGTAATGAGCGTAGGCGGCTTTTCATTGGAAGTAAAGAAGTTGGTTGTCATCCCCGCGAACAAAGATGTACATAAGGCCACGAGCGGGCGCATGACAGCAAAAGGAAATCCCATTAGAGAATAAGTAGCAATGATGGAATCTACCCCCGTCTGCGGAGTGGCTATCAGAAAAGCAACAGTGGCCCCCCTGGATGCACCTTCCTTATAAAGGGCCATGGCTGTAGGTATGACCCCACATGAGCACAAAGGCAGCGGAATGCCAAATAAGGTAGCATAAAATACGGATGTCCAGTCGTTTTGGGATAAGTATTTGGAAAACAACCGTTGCGGTACAAAAGCGTGTAAAATACCGGCAAACAGGAAACCCAAGAGTAAATAGGGGGACATTGCATTAAATATTGAAAAAATGACAACTGCTATTTCTGTTACGGATTGCATTTTCTTCTCCCTTATTATTTTAGAATTTGTTGTTTAGTGTGTTTAATGGGTTTCCGCATAAATTTTATTCCATTCCATGCGTTAATTCTTATGACTAAATTGTATCAAAATTTCGCATCTTGCTTATGACATAACCGATGCTAGCGTTTGTGTGCCGCAAACGCTTTTTCTTCTGTTGATATTAAATAATAATCAAATTATTTTTTATGGCCTTTGTTGAAATTCCTCGTCAGCAAGAGATGTAGTCAAACATAAAAATCACTGTTATCTTTCCACTCAAATGTATAGGTCGTATCGTACAGATAGTTAGGCAGAATGTTTCATTGTACTTTTTACAGTTAGGAAAAGGGCCCAATTTCTTGTGGGCCTTTTACTATACGAAGGATAGGCCCTTTGACTCTTCTTCAAACAAGTAATTAACACTATAATAACAGTATGAGGCGTTTTTTTACTATTT
>CACYBL010000026.1 GCA_902772695.1 uncultured Elusimicrobium sp. | reverse complement strand
GCCAAAACAGCCGTGCGGACAATCTCTTGGCGTACTTCTGCCAAAGCCTGTTTTTTTTCGGCCTCAATTTGTTGATGTGCCTGCTCTAATAACCGAGCCGTCTGTGCTTGCGCATCCGCAAGCAGTTGATTCTGTTGGGATTTGCCAATAGAAACAGCTTCAGCTATTTTTTGAGTAGCTTCTTTTGCCACGCAATTGAGTTTTTCTTCCAAATCGGCTTTTAATTGTTGTGCAGCTTCACGAGCTTCTTGCGCTTGTTGTTTATCACTTGCAATTTGCTGTTCGCGTTTTTCAAGTGCCCCGATAAGGCCTTTCCACGCAAATTTTTTCAGCAAATATACCAACAACAAAAAGTTACAAATGGTAAGAATTGTTACCCCAAAATCGGGTTTCAATAAATCTTCCATAGCATCTCTAAACCGTTAGCGCACCATGAAACAAATAACCAACCCCAACATGGCCGCACCTTCTAACATGGCCGCGATGATAATCATCGTCGTACGCAAAGCAGAACCGGCTTCCGGTTGGCGGGCGGTCCCTTCCAAAGCGGCAGTACCGATTTTACCTAACCCGATAGCGGCACCAATTACTACCAATCCGGCACCTAAACCAGCGGCAATAGATTTTAAGGCTGCAAGTTCCATATTTTTTCTCCTTTTGGGTAAGAACCCATGATTTAAATTAATGCGTATGAATAACCGCTCCGGCGAAAATGGCCGTTAAGAGCGTAAATACATACGCTTGCAAAAATGCTACCAACAGCTCTAAACACGTCATAAACAGCTCTAAACCCATGATTGGAAGCGCAGAACCTACTCCCGCTGCCCAATGAGTTTGACCAAGCATAAAAATCATAAATAATAAACAAAGCAACGCCACGTGACCGGAAAACATATTGGCAAACAAACGAATGGCTAATACACACACTTTGATGATCGTGCTAACCACTTCCAACGGGAAAATAAGCGGTATTAGCCACCACGGCGTACCGGATGGAATAAAACTTCTAATAAATCCGGCAATTCCGTGATATTTTAACCCACTGTATACAATTAGCCCACCCGAGCAAATTGCTAGCGCAGCTGTAATAGAAATATTGGCATTGGCGGATTTCATTCCGGGGATCATCCCGGCCAAATTGACAGATAAAATAAATAAAAATAATGTGCAAAAATATGGAATAAAACCGTGGCCTTCCTGTCCCATATTGGGGAGTACTAACCCGTCTCGGATGAAAGTAACATATTCTTCCAGCAACGTCGTAAGCAATTGCCCTGCACGACTTGTATGCGGACGAACCGCCCAGGATAATCCCAGGATAAGCACCACACTCACCGCCAATAACGTAACGGTATGCGTGGTAATAGGCAACGGTATCCCGCCCCAAGAAAGGCCCCAGTTATGGTCCAAAATATGATGTGCTAACGATTCAGTAACGTCCATTTTCTTTTTCTGCCGTTTTCCCTTGGCGATCCATCTCTTGTGCAAAACGAATGATTCTATACATCCCAAGTGCAAAACCGCCCAATACACCTAACACCAACATCCAAGGTGAGGTCTCCCATTTCTTATCTAACCAAATACCCAGAGCCCCTCCCAGTAATTCCGCGACCGCAAATTCCAACCCCAGCGTAGTTATAACAAGATGTTCCTGTCTGGAAAAAGGTCCTAATGACATATATACCTCAGTTGGTTTTTACGACGCACAATCCTCCAAGTATATTATACAAAAAAGCCCTTTTTGTAACAAAAAAAACCCCGCTCAAAAGCGAGGTTTTTTAAACTATTTTAAGTTAAATGACAAATGTGAAAATTTTGCTCTCGTAGGGTTTGAGTTGCAAAAATAATCCTTGTGTTTTATTTTCTTCTGTTATAGCAATCTTGGTGTTGGAAAATTCCTCTTTTATCTCTTGTCCACCCACCCCCTTCAAGGATAATATCCCCTGGGCCGGAGTATCGCTATAATTGATTACAATTACTTTGCCCGTGTTCATTTGTTTCCATTGCCACGATAAGATATTCCCGCAAGAACCGTCTCCTGCCGAACGTATATCACACAAACTCCATTGTCCGCCGTGAAATGCCGGTGCCGATACAATACTCAACAATTTTTGATAATAAGCAAAAACACTTTCATCCTTGGTAAACCAATCGTGTATGTATTGCAATGGCATACGAGCCGGACGACCTAATAATTGGAAAAATTGGAATAACCGCGCTCCCGGCAACGTAGCAATAATTGTACTCGCCGCAAGCGATTTCTCGCGCCCAAAAGCTTTAAGAGATTCTTCCTCATCATGATTGGAAGTGAACCGTATGGAGCGCATTTGATATAAATGTTCGGCACGTAAATGCCCTTTGATATCTTGCGGACTGGAAAAGCGTAGCCTGTCATACAGAATCTTATCGTAGGTATAATCAAAGCCAAGCTCTTGCACTTCCCACTCTAATCCCCAATATACTTCCGCAATAAAAGTAAATTCCGGATAATCTTCACGAATACTATCCAATGCTTGACGCCAAAATTCCTCTTTGGGCAAAGTCCCGCCGATAAATTCCCACCAAATATCTCTGTGCACTTTGTTGAGTGTAAGCATAGCCATATCGCAACGAACACCATCACACCATTGCGAAATGCGGCGTAGATTATTAAGCATGAATTGGCGAGTTTTTGGATTAAAATAATTTAATTGGGCCGTATCCGTCCAAGGAGCGAAATACGGATCGCGTCCGTGAGCTACATACACCCCGGAAGGGGTTTTAAAAAACCAATCTTTATGGTGCGCTGGCTCGGCCGTGCCAGTATTAACAAACAAATCCGGCGCAGTAGATACGGCCGGACAGTCAATGGCCATGTGATTTCCCACAAAATCTAATAACAACGAAATGCCACGTTCTTTTAAGCGTTTACGAAAAGCTTTTAGGGCTTCCGCGCCACCAAGCAATTCATCCACCGTGTAATCATATACCGCGTAGGGAGATGCTGTAATATCGGAAGGTTGAAAATCTGGCTTGATCGCACGAATTTGGGTTTGAATTTCCGCTGAGTTTTGGGCAATTTCCAGCCCTTTAGGACTTTGTTGCCAAACTCCCATTAACCACACCGCATCAAATCCCATAGATTGTACGGTATCTAAAAATTGTTCGGGAATGTCACGTAGTGTAAAAGGCCGTCCATGTTTGGACTCCAACCGTTTAAGCCAGGCTCGCGTATCAACTTCTAAAATATGCGGATTGGTCCTCATAGAAATCTCCCTATTTCTTTTATACCAATTTCCCCCTTTTTTTGCAAATAATTTCTAGCCTCTGAACCCAAGAGAAAACAATACACCCACCCCCTTTTTTATAGGGGATGAGTGTATTCATTTTTTACGAGAACTTAATTTTCTTCTGTTGTCGGTTCGTCGTCGTCTTTAACAACAGGAGCGATACGGGCAATTTTATCACCAGGTTCTAATTTGGCTAACGTAACGCCCTGCGCATTGCGACCGACAGAACGAATATCGGCACAACGCAAACGAATGGTCATACCTTTTTCGGTCACAATCATTAGATCCTTTGTTTCATCCACCAACTTAATACCCACGACTTTACCGTTGCGGGCACTTGTTTTGATGGTAATTACGCCCATACCACCGCGATTTTGGCGTTTGTACTCACTAAATTCAGTACGTTTACCAAAACCGTTTTCACACACGGATAGCACATCCGGTTGCGGTTCATCCGTTGGCGCATGTTCCATGCCTACTACAACGTCGTCCTTCCCCAGGTTGATGGCACGCACCCCTTTAGCCGGACGACCCATAGCACGCACTTGATTTTCATCAAACCGGATGGATTTTCCATTTTTAGTGGCCACAATAATGTCTGATTTGCCATGCGTGGTTTGTACACCCACCAGCACATCCCCTTCTTCCAACCCGATAGCAATAATACCTGACCGGCGGATATTTGCAAATTCGGAGAGTTCTACCCGTTTGATACTTCCTAACCGCGTGCACATGGTAAGGAATGTGTTTTCACAATGTTTAGGATCAAAATCCTCAATGGCTACAGCTGAAGTTACTTTCTCTTCACCGGAAATTTGTAACAAATTCACAATAGCCTTGCCTTTGGACATGCGGGTCCCTTCGGGGATTTCAAATGCACGTAATGCAAATACGCGACCACGGCTGGTAAACATCAAAATGGTAGCATGCGACGAAGTTATAAAGAGATGTTCCATAAAATCTTCTTCTTTCGTCTTGCTACCGATAATTCCTTTACCGCCACGATTTTGGCTCTTGTAAGTGGACAGCGGAATCCGTTTTGCATATCCATCATTGGAAATGGTAATAACGACTTCTTCCTTTTCAATTAAATCTTCCATGGAGAAGTCCGTCATATCCGGGCCGATTTGCGTACGACGCGGATCTCCATAATTTTTCTTTAGATCCGTCAATTCTTCTACAATAATGTCCAAAATACGTTGAGGATTGCCCAAGATATCTTTTAATTCTTCAATGAGTTTTAACAGATCTTTACGCTCATTTTCAATGGCAAGCGCGGAAAGTTGCGTCAATTGGTGTAAACGCATATCCAAAATAGCTTGTGCTTGCACTTCCGTAAGCGTAAACCGTTGCATTAACGTAAATTTGGCTTCCGTCGGATCTTTCGCTTTACGAATGATAGCAACTACTTCATCCATATTCGCAATAGCAACCAGCAAACCATTCAAAATATGTTCGCGTTTTTGTGCCTTGTTTAAGTCAAATTTAGTACGATTCGTAATGATTTCTTTGCGGTGTTTTACATACGCTTTCATGACTTCCTTAATCGGTAAAACACGCGGACGACCATCTACAATCGCCAACATATTGACCGGGAAAGAAGTTTGTAATTGTGTATGTTTGAACAAATGGTTGAGAACTACCTGTGCGTTTCCGTCGCGTTTGACTTCAATCACAAGACGCATACCGCGGCGATCCGATTCGTCGCGTATATCAGAAATATCGGTTACTTTTTTATCGCGCACTAACGCCACAATGCTCTCTATAAGAGAAGTTTTGTTCACTTGATACGGAATGGCCGTAACGATAATGGCTTCTCGCCCGTTTTTGCGTTCTTCAATTTCTGTGGTGGCTTGTACTTTAACGCTTCCGTGGCCTGTTTCAAAATACTCATAAATACCTTTCGTGCCGCGGATCATAGCTCCCGTCGGAAAATCAGGCCCTTTGATGATTTTCATCATCTCTTTTACCGTAATGTCCGGATTTTTAATATACGCTATAATACCGTCACATACTTCCCCTAAATTGTGCGTAGGAATATTAGTAGCCATACCTACGGCAATCCCTGCCGAACCATTTACCAAAAGCGCCGGTAACTTGGCGGGCAAAACCGAAGGCTCCATTAAAGAACCGTCATAATTAGGAATCATTTTAACGGTATCTTTATCCAAATCGCCAAGCATTTCTTCGGAAATTTTTTGCAAGCGGCATTCGGTATAACGCATGGCAGCGGCAGAATCTCCGTCAATAGAACCGAAGTTTCCTTGGCCGTCAATAAGGGGTTTTCGCAGTGAAAAATCTTGCACCATACGCACTAATGTATCGTAAACGGCAGTATCTCCGTGTGGATGGTATTTACCGAGCACATCCCCAACAACACGGGCGGATTTTTTGTAGGCCTTATTATATTTAAGCCCCATTTCGTTCATGGAATAGAGCACACGACGGTGTACCGGTTTGAGGCCATCACGCACGTCAGGCAAAGCACGCCCTACAATAACGCTCATGGCATAATCGATGTAATATGAGCGCATTTCATTTGCAATATCACGTTGTTGAATATCCCCGAACAAATCTACGTTTACATTAACGTTCTGGGTTGATGGTTGATTAGTATTTTCTTCACTCATTTTAAAAATCTCCTGTTACGGACAAATCGTTTCCCGCCGCGTACAATTGTAGCGGCGGAGAAAATTAAATATCCAAGTTTTTTACTTCCAAAGCATGGGTTTGGATAAAATCACGCCGCGGCTCTACCCGGTCTCCCATTAACATAGTAAAGGCCTGTTCCGTA
The DNA here is from genome assembly GCA_902772695.1 of uncultured Elusimicrobium sp. GTDB lineage: Bacteria > Elusimicrobiota > Elusimicrobia > Elusimicrobiales > Elusimicrobiaceae > Avelusimicrobium. The sequence continues at coordinate 19,185 of CACYBL010000026.1, read as the reverse complement.
TCGGCGGCATCATTAATTTTGACTTGGATCAACTTGCGACGAGCCGGGTCCATGGTTGTCTCCCAAAGCTGTTCGGGATTCATTTCTCCTAACCCTTTGTAACGCTGGATACTGGCCCCCGCGGAAGCGGCTTCTTTAACGGCACGCAGCAGCTCTGCTAGACTGTAGACCAACACATCTGCTTTGCCATTGTTCACTTTGAAAAGTGGGTTAACACGGTCTTTTTCACTTTCAATGACCGGGTATTGCTTAAATGAAAAGTGATACGCTTCCAATTTCTTTTCACATGCCAACAGTTTACCGAATTCAAATAAACTTTGATGTTCCGGAGCCAATGCTTCATCGGTCATCATGGACACGTCGACGCCATCGGCTGTTAATTCTTCGCGCTTTTCTTGAATGTACTGATTTTCATAATCGCGGTATTCTTGTTCTGTATAGAAATAACGGAACCCACCGCTTTGCAACGGGATACGATACAAAGGCACTCGGCCTTCCGCTAAAAAGGCCATAAAATCAGCTAGTGTGATGTTTTTCACTTCTAACTTAACTAGTATGTCTTCTATATCGCGCAATACCTTGAGGAGATCTCGCAAATTGGCGTTTTCCAAGGTTTTGTTTTTAGCCATGTCAGTTACCGTCACACTTGCAAGACCTTCTTTCATAAGCCATTGCTGCATTTGTTCTTCAGTTTGTAAATATTGTTCTACTTTACCTTTTTTCACCTTATAGAGAGGCGGTTGTGCCAAGTAGATATGTCCCGCATCAATAAGCGGTTTCAATTGGCGGTAGAAGAAAGTTAAGAGTAAGGTGGAAATATGCTGTCCGTCCACATCAGCATCAGCCATCAAAATAATTTTTCCGTAGCGTAATTTGGAAATGTCAAATCCGCCTTCACCTTCGCCGACACCAGTACCAACGGCAGAAATCAAATCACGCACCGTATCGCTAGACAAAATTTTAACAAGAGGAGCTTTTTCCACGTTTAAAATTTTTCCGCGTAACGGCAAAATCGCCTGAAAAACACGATCACGTCCTTGTTTAGCAGAACCGCCGGCCGAGTCTCCTTCTACCAGGAAGAGTTCGCATTTCGCGCTATCGCGTTCTTGACAATCAGCCAATTTCCCGGGCAAACTTCCCCCTTCCAATGCACCTTTGCGGCGAGTCAAATCGCGTGCCTTACGAGCGGCTTCACGCGCAACGGCGGCTCCGACGCATTTTTCACAAATAGCACGTGCAGTTTTTGGATTTTCTTCAAAGAAGGTTGATAAGGTTTCGCCCACTACAGAACGTACAATACCTTCTACTTCCGAGTTCCCCAGTTTTGTTTTCGTCTGCCCTTCAAACTGCGGGTGCGGAATTTTAACGGATAGAACGGCTGTCAAGCCCTCTTTAATATCATCTCCCCCCACCGAAATATCTTTGTGTTTAGAGATGTTATTATTTTTAATATATTCATTGATGATACGGGTAAGCGAACTGCGGAAACCGCTTAAATGCGTACCGCCTTCTACCGTGTGAATATTGTTCACAAACGAAAAGACATTTTCAGAATAGCTTTCGTTATATTGAATAGCAAACGAAATATAATTATCTCCTACTTCTTTAGTTAAATAAATAGGGTCCGGATTAAGAGTGGTTTTGTTTGTATTGAGAAATTTTACAAATTGGGAAATACCACCCTCATAGAAAAAAGTAACCGTTTGATTATCATCTTTACGTTCGTCCGTATAAATAATTTTTACACCTGCATTTAAGAATGCCAGTTCACGTAAACGATTACCGATTACTTCGTAGGAAAAGGCTAATTCACCAAAAATCTCTTTATCTGCGTGAAAGGTAACTTTTGTTCCATGTTCCGTAGTATCACCAATTATTTTTACTTTTTCCTCCGGAACACCGCGATGATACCGTTGAAAATGAACGTGGCCATCACGCCGGACTTCTACTTCCATGGTTTCTGATAGTGCGTTTACACACGAAACACCTACCCCGTGTAGACCACCTGATACTTTATAAGCACCGCTATCAAATTTACCACCGGCATGTAGCACGGTCATAACTACTTCCAACGCTGATTTCGTACGCAACTTAGCGTCTTTAGCGTTTTTCATTAAGTCCACCGGTATACCGCGACCATCATCTTGAATAGAACATGTCATATCATCTTTAATGGTAACGGTAATTGTGGTGGCACCACCCGCTAAAATTTCGTCAACAGAGTTATCCACCACTTCATACACTAAGTGATGCAAACCCGGTAACCCGGTAGATCCGATATACATAGCCGGACGTTTACGTACAGCTTCTAGTCCTTCTAAAACAGTAATTTTGGAAGAATCATAATTCTTCTCTCTTGCTTCTTCAGTCATGCACAACTCCTTAATCAAAATACTAAAATTATTGAATCTCTATCCGTTTAATCCACGGTTTTGAAAAATGTTTATTTAATTCGGTTATTAATTGTTGCCGTCGAGCAATTAATTCATTTTTCGCTACTGCAATTTTTACCTTTACATATAACGTATCGTTTTGAACAGCATGCAACACCCAAAATTTGGATTTATTGCCTACTAATTGCGTCCATACATGATCTAAAATTAATAAACGATTTAGTTTACATCCCAATGAATTAAAACGCCCAGATAAATTGGCGCTTTCATACCAAGTTTTACGTGGAGAGGCGCCAAACTTCATTATGCCCTCACCGGCATAATAACGTATTTAAAATTTTCGTTCCCCACTGGCTCAATCAATACAGGTTGAGATGCATTGACAAACGAAAAAGAAACTTTATCCGTAGAAATATTTTTTAATACATCGATAATATATTGCGGATTAAATGCTGTATCAAATGTCTCTGCTGTATATTCTACCGGTAGCTCGTCTGTAAATTCCATATTTTGGGAATTAGAAGTAACGGTAAGTATGTTATTATCTAATTTATATTTCACAACACTACCAAATTCCCCTGAACAAAGCGCAGAACGACGGGTAGATGCTAATAATTCTTTGGAAAATACATCAAAGGAAATATTTTTTTTCGTTGGAATAACTTGATTATAGTTTGGAAAATTTCCTTCAATTAAACGTGAAATAAAAGTGGTTTCATTCATCATAAAACTGACTTGATTGGATGAAACATGAACACTAATTTTGCTATCCTTACCCGGTTTAGCTAATGTAATATAACGACAAACTTCATTTAAAATTTTAGTAGGAATAATAATCTTAAATGCAGTTGACCCGGGCAAAGCAGCGTGTGTAGCAATAGCTAAACGTCCACCATCTGTAGCAACAATTTCAAATTTTTCCGGCGTGTTATTCCACAATAAACCATTCAAAATATAGCGGGTTTCCTGTGTGGAAGCGGAGAAGGCCGTTTTTTCTATCATTTTTTGTAATTCCAACGGATCTAAATCCACAGTATTTGCTTGCTCTACTTCAGGAATAGCTGGATATTCAGATTTAGGCGTGCCGATTACCCAAAATTTACTTTTACCGGATTTAATATGAAATTTATTATTTTCATCCAAAGAAAGAGTTATTTCTTTATCATCAGGTAAATTTTTAATAATATCTGAAAATTCCTTCATGGGTACGGTAATGCTTCCTTTTTCCTCCACTTCTGCATTAACAAAATGGACCGTAGCCATTTCCATATCAGTACGCACAAGTTTTAATTTTCCCTTTTGGGCTTCTATTAAAAAGTTATGAAGAATGGGCAGTGTAGTACGGGAAGATACTCCGGCAGACACAACCTGAATTCCCTCAAGAAGGGTGGATTTAGTAATATTTATTTTCATATTTATAATTCCTATATTATGTCTTGTTTATTGTGTGGATTTTGTGAATTATATTCTAACTATTTCAAAATCTTAATGTTTACAACCTATTTTTTTTGTTCACATGATACACAGCTCAAAATTTTATACCCTGATTTGAAGGTTTTTTCTACTACTTATCCACATTTTTTACTTGTTATCCACAGATTTAATATCCAAGATAATTTGATTAATTTCAGCTGCAAAAAACGGATCAGTAGCAATTTTTTCTTTTACCATATCGCGAGCATGAACAACTGTGCTATGGTCGCGATTAAATTCTCTGCCGATTTCCGGTAAGGATAAATCGGTTAAATCTGTGGTCAAAAACATAGCAATTTGACGTGGCCACGCCACTGATTGAGTTTTACGTTTTGAATTAAAATCTTCCATTTTAATATTAAAATGTTTTCCTACAATTTTTTTAATGACATTTACATTTACAGATAAGTCATTATTAGAAACTAGAATATCAGCTAATACTTCACGTGCAATGGCGATAGAGGGTGTTACCCCGTGTATTCCGCAGTAAGCAACTAACCGGAATAAAGAACCTTCCAACTCACGCACATTGGTATGTATACCTTCGGCAATAAATGCTAAAACATCATCTCCAATATCAAAATTGATAGAGTCGCGTTTTTGACGTAAAATTGCAATGCGGGTTTCTAAATTTGGACGTTTTATTTCTGCTGTGATTCCGGATAATAAACGCGAAGATAAACGCGGATTCCATTCCAGTTGTTGAGGAGTTCTATCCGACGATAAAACAATTTGTTTTTTACTTTCAAATAAAGCATTAAATGTTTGGAAAAATTCTTCTAAACACGCTTCTTTTCCGGATACAAATTGAATATCGTCCATTAAAAAACAATCTAATGTCCGGCATTTTTTACGGAAACTGTCGTGACCTTTATTTTGTAAAGACTCAATATATTCACTGACAAATTCTTCTCCGGACATATATAGCACCTTGGCCGAAGGGTTATCTTTCAAAATTTGGTTACCTATAGCGTGTAATAGGTGGGTTTTGCCTAGCCCTGGAGACGAATATATCACCAAAGGATTATTTTCCCTAGCACCTAATTTTTGGGATACTGCCCGCGCTGCTTTATAGGCAAAACGGTTGGAAGGTGATTCAATAAAATTTTCAAAAGTATAAGATGAATTTAACCGTGAAGCAAACGGATTCACTTTGACAATAGATGGTTGTTGTGAAACGTTGGCTGAAAATACATCTTGTGCAGAAGTTACAGTGGGTACTTCGGTTTGGCTAATTTGGTAAACTAACTCTACTGCGATACCTAAATGTTTTAAGAAAGCATCTTTAATCGTGTTTTCATATCGTTCACGAATGGTGTTACCCCAATACTGATTTGGCAATGAGATAACAAGTGTAGTACCGCTAAACTCAAATTGGGCCGGACGTAACCACATATCATATACGTCTTTGCTTATAATGTTCTCAATATCTTGAAAAACGGGAACTAATTGAGGGTATTTTTCTAAATGATCCACAACGCTACCAACCTAAAAAATTAGTTGCTTATATCTTACCACTTATTTGGATATGTGGTCAATGAAAAAAATACAAAAATGCTATTAAATGATTAAAAGGCGCGTAAATTTTAGATTTTTTTAAAAGCGGCACATTAGGGATTAAAAATTTAAAAAAACGTGTAAAAATCAATTTTAGGTTAAAATTCTATTATTTCTAATTATTTTTTACACTTGAGCAGGTTAAAAATAGCATCTTATAATAAAGGAGTAGCCCATGAGCGTGAAATATTATATACTTTCATACGAGATTTTGCTTTTTAAGGGGGAAATATGACCAAATTACACGAAATTTATATTTGTGCGGTATGTGGAAACCGTATAGAAATTGTACACGACGGGTCTGGCGCGTTAAGTTGCTGTGGTCAACCTATGAAATTGGCTGTAGCCGGTACATCAGACGGGGCCGTCGAAAAACATGTTCCGGTAATTGAGAAGATAGAGGGGGGGTATAAAGTGAAAGTGGGCAGTGTAGAACATCCTTCAACGCAAGCCCATTATATTGAATGGATTGAATTGATTTGTTTACCCTGTGGACGTGTCCAACGCAAGCACCTTAAACCCGGTGAAAAACCGGAAGCGGTGTTTGAAACACAAGCTGAAAAAGTACTTGCACGTGAATATTGTAATTTGCATGGTTTGTGGCAAGCAGAAAATTGATTGGGATTGAATAAGGAGTGGGAAAAATGATGCAAGCAGTTAAAATTTCGGATAAGGTTTATTGGGTTGGTGCAATTGATTGGAATTTGCGCGATTTTCACGGATATGCTACTCGTCGGGGAACGACCTATAATGCCTATTTGGTATTGGGAGAAAAACCCACGCTTGTTGATACTGTAAAAAAAGAATTTTATGACGAAATGATGCAACGTATTAAAAGTGTCATTGACCCGAAAAAAATTCAAATCATTATTTCAAACCATTCTGAATTAGATCACTCCGGTGCTTTAGCCCAAACGTTAGAGGCTACCGAACCTGACGAAGTGTACGTATCGGCAATGGGACAGAAAAATCTCACAGCGCATTTTCACCGGGACTTAAAATTAAAAATTGTTAAGACCGGCGATAAAATTGATATTGGTGGAGACATTATTTCGTTTTTAGAAGCAAGAATGCTCCATTGGCCGGACAGTATGTTTTCGTATTTAGAAAATGAAAAAATCCTATTTAGCAATGATGTTTTTGGGATGCACTTGGCCACTGATAAATTGTTTGACGACGAAAATGATGAACATGTTTGGCCGACGGAAGCTGAAAAATATTATGCAAATATCGTTTTGCCTTATTCGGATATCGTCCTACGATTTTTAGAACAAGTCAAAAAAATGGGGCTTACTCCGAAAGTGATTGCGCCTGATCACGGATTTGTTTGGCGCAAAAATCCAACGAAGATTGTAAACTTATATACCCAATGGGCCACACAAAAACCGACGAATAAAGCCGTTATTGTCTACGATACTATGTGGGGTAGTAGTGAAAAAATGGCCCGCCAAATTGCTGATGGTTTATCGTCGGGTGGAACACGCGTACGGATATTATCCATGCACCATAATGATCGTAGCGAAGTGGCACTTGCTTTGCTGGACAGCGCGGCACTTATCGTCGGTACACCGGTATTAAATAGCCAGATTTTCCCGGCTATGGCCGATGTGCTTTGTTATTTAAAAGGACTGAAAAAGAAAAATTTACTTGGTGCCGCGTTTGGTTCGTATGGTTGGAACGGAGCACCTATAGATGTTTTAACTAAAACGTTGGAAGAAATGGGTGTGCAAATTGTATGCCCAGCGGTAAAATCCATGTTCGTTCCCGACGAGCAAACATCGGAAAAATGCCGGGAAATGGGTGTACAAATCAGCCGCGCGATTAAAGAAAAAATACAATAATATGACGATAGCGGATTTAAATCAAGGGTTGCAATATATCACGTACGGGCTGTATATTGTAACTGTTTCCGACGGAGAAAAGAAAAACGGTATGATTTTAAATACGGTTTTTCAAGTAACGGCTACCCCACCGCGGGTGGCTATTTCCGTCAATAAAAATAGTCTGACACACGAAATGTTACTTCGTACAAAATGTTTTGCTGCCATGCCGCTTAGTCAACGTGCGACGCTACCGTTTATCGGCACATTCGGTTTTCGTACCGGAAGGACGTATGATAAATTTATCAACGTACCTTTTACGACGGGTAAACTCGGCTGTCCTCTTGTAACACAACACACTCTTTCGTATTTAGAAGTACAAGTGCAACAGACGCTTGACGTCGGCACACATACGCTTTTTGTAGGGGAAGTAACAGATGCTGGTGTATTTAACACGGAGGAACCTGCCTTGACGTATGATTATTATCATCATGTTATTAAAGGGAAAGTGCCACCGGGAGCGACGCACCAATTTTAAAAACGAGGAGAGTCTTTATGGTAAAATATGTTTGTGAAATTTGTGGTTACGTATATGATCCAGCAGTAGGAGACCCAGATAACGGAATCCCTGCCGGAACAGCGTGGGAAAACGTAAAAGAAGATTGGGTATGCCCAGTTTGCGGGGTAGGAAAGGATCAATTTGCCCCGCAAAATTAAAATAAAGGGCATTTTTGAAAAAAATGCTTAAATTTTAAGTATTTTTTTATAATAATTACGGGCTTTTGTAAAGAGCCCGTTTTTTGTAAAAAATTTAGAGAAAAAAATTTAAATTACTACAAAAAATACTATAATAATCATATGAAGATTTTGTATGTAATTACTTCTACTGAAATAGGCGGAGCGGAAAAGGTGCTTCAAGAATTGGCCTTGGAAACATTCCGTCAAAACCATCAGGTTCGTGTCCTATGTATTAACCCTCTGGGAGCAATTGCAACTCAGTTGCATCAAGCCGGTATAGAAGTTATAACAGTTTTTCATAAACTCCCGGGAAAGATCATTCAAAAAATACGGAAAGAAATCCTTTCTTTTCAACCAGATATTGTACATGCTATGTTATTTCGTGCAATAGAATACACGCGGCTGGCTTGTGCAAAATTGGATATTAAAATAGTTTCTACTCCGCATTTTGATTTATCAAAAAAATCTTTTTTCTTTCGTTTGGCAGATAAGGTGTTAAAAGATAAAGATACTTTAACGATAGCCGAATCGTACTCTACGGCGCGTTATTTAATTGAAAAACAAGGCTATGCGAAGAACAAAGTATATCTATTGCCTAATTCGGTGGATCCCGCTAAGTTTTTTAAAGATGATACTTTGCGCCAACACATGCGGAAACAATATGGTTTTCACGTGAAAACAGTTGTTTGTGTGTGTGTGGCGCGGCTGGCAAAAGTGAAAGCTCCTTTCTCTTTATTACAGGCTTTTGAGCAAGTTTATGCCCGCAATCCGGAAATACGTCTTGTGTATGTGGGGGATGGAGAAGAACGGGCTAAACTGGAAAAATATATTCAAGAAAAACATCTCTCTCAAGTTGTTTTTTTGGAGGGGGAGCGGGCGGATATCAATGCTTTTCTAAATATGGCTGATGTTTTTGTCTTGCCATCCATAGAAGAAAGCTTGCCTCTGGCGTTATTAGAAGCTCTTCAAGTTGGTTTACCTTGTATAGTTAGCAAAGTGGGAGACATGCCTATTTTAGTAGAGCATGGAGTTAATGGTTTTGTGTGCACGCCACGAGATGTAACGTTGCTTAGTTGCTTTATCAGCTTATTGACAGCAGAAGAAAAAACTAGACAAGAAATGGGCAAAAAGTCCCTGGAAAAAGCATCTAATCAAATGGGGCATATGAAACAGTATCAACAGATTTACGAACAACTTATTACAAATAGTTTTCACGTGAAAACTAATCAATAGGAGAATAAAATGGAAGCACGCTTGTTTATTATTGCTTGTATTATGTATGTTTTTGCGCAGCTATCTCGCTGGGCAATTAAACATAAAATCTTAATAGATAGAAATAGATTTGCTATTTGGCATAGCACTTATTTGTTATTGATTTTATCCGGTGCGCTATATTTATTCCTATTTGTAATGAGCGGTGGGCCTGGAGCAGATTTCCCATGGATAAAATTTATTATCGGCCAGATTTTGATTGATATATACGCCGGATATAATTTGGTAACAAATTTACAACTTCCACAAAACAAACAAGAACCCCTTATTAAAACCGCTTTAGATTGGTGTAATACGGTTTATTTTGCCGGTTTTGTCGCTTCTGTTGTCATGTTTTTCTTTATACAGGCATTTAAAATACCTTCTGCTTCTATGCGCGATACATTATTGGAAGGAGATCATTTGTTTGTAAACAAAACCGCGTATGGATTACGCGTCCCCTTTAGTTCCAAGCGATTATGGGCAAAACCTATTAACAAAGGAGATATCATTATTTTTCAATTTCCGGCAGAATCGCGGGAACAACAAAATTGCGGCGGAAGTCAATACGGACGAGATTTTGTTAAAAGAGTCGTTGCCCTTCCGGGGGATACGGTTAGCGTAAAAGATTCTCGTGTTTATGTAAACGGAGAATTGATGCCTCTTATGCCTTATGAAAAATTTGAAGAGGTGGAACGCGTTCGTTATTCTCAAAATGATGTTCCGGCGTTTATTCAAGACAATTATCAGCAACTTTGGGAAGATCACCGATTGGAACAATTCTTTGGCATGTACTTACGTGATCAATTCGGGCCGGTAGTTGTTCCCGAAAATACTTATTTTGCCATGGGGGACAATAGGGACAATTCCTGCGATTCTCGTTTTTGGGGACCGGTGCCCATGGAGAATATTAAAGGAAAAGCCTGGCTTATTCACTGGCCACTTAACCGTATCGGGCGCGTAAAATAGTTTTCACGTGAAAACAAAGGTTGCTTTTTAGCTATAAATAATGTTTAATACATATATACTTTAGTCTGGAGGATTTATGGGAGAAATTGTAGTAGTAGCGAACCAGAAAGGCGGTGTCGGTAAAACCACAACTTCTATCAATTTAGCATATGCATTAGCCTGTTTGAACCAAGAAGTTTTACTTGTGGATTTTGATCCGCAAGGAAACGCCGGATCCGGCTTGGGAGTGACCGTAGAAGATGGAGGGAAATCGGTTTATCATTTTCTAACGAAAACAGCCCCTTTTGAACAAGTTGTTTGCCAAACATCTAATGAGTTGTTAGATGTCCTTCCGGCTTGTAAGAATTTAGCCGGTGCGGAGGTGGAACTTGTTAACGTGCGTGGACGGGAAAATATGTTGCGAGAAGTGCTAGAGCCGCTACGTGCTATGTACAAGTATATTATCATTGATTGTCCGCCTTCTTTGGGCTTATTGACGCTTAATGCTATGATGGCCGCGGATAGTGTTATTACACCTGTACAGTGCGAATATTACGCTATGGAAGGGCTGGCTCATTTTATAAGTACTGTTGCCAAAATAAAACAGTTTCTACATCCTAATCTGAAAATGGATGGTGGTGTGCTAACCATGTTTGATGCCCGCATGAATTTGTCCAAACAAGTGTTTGGGGAAGTCAGCCGCTATTTTGGAGAGCAAGTATATAAAACTCCTATTCCTCGTAATATCCGTTTAGCGGAAGCTCCCAGTTTTGGGCAATCTATTTTTGATTACGATCCGGCTTGCCGCGGAGCGAATGCCTATATTCAGTTAGCGATAGAATTTTTAGGTCGCCGTGGGGCAAATGTAGAGGATTACCGCAATTTTAAAATGACAGGCGGAACTCCTGTAAATTATGATTTTGGAGGATAAGATGGCCAGACAAGCTTTAGGTAAAGGGTTGGATGCTCTAATTAAGCAAACACAAGAAATTTCTCAAATGACTACGCAGGAAGCCACGCAATCTATCCCGGCGGAAATGAGCGTGACACGCATTTCGGTAAATAAAATTGTACCGAATCGTTTTCAGCCGCGTCGCGTATTTAACGAGGAAAAATTACAAGAACTTGCACAATCCATCAAGGAACACGGTTTAACACAGCCTATCGTGGTAGTATATGATGCGAGTTTAGATAAATATGAGATTGTCGTCGGAGAAAGACGTTTCCGTGCTACACAATTAGCCGGACTTAACGAAATTGATGCAATTGTTCATAAACATTTAGGTGACCAAGAAATGTGTGCTCTGGCACTTATTGAAAATATCCAACGGGAAGACTTAAATCCTATTGAAACAGCTCTTGGTTATCGTAATTTAATGAGTAAATTTTATATTACGCAAACGGATTTGGCTTCCTATTGTGGTAAATCTAAGGCGGCTATTTCTAATGCACTCCGTTTATTAGAACTGGAACCGTACATCCAAGAGGCGTTACAAGCCGGCACCATCAGCGAGGGGCATGGTCGTGCACTTTTAATGGTTGCCGATCCAATGAAGCGGGACGAATTATTCAAACGAATGAACAATAGCAAAATGTCCGTGCGGCAAGCGGAAGAAGCGGCCCGCGCCTTGATGATGCCGACGAAAAAAACCACCCAAAAAACGAAATCGGCAGATGTGGTAAGTTTTGAAAATGACTTACAGGCCGCTTTGGGAACCAAAGTAGAAGTAAAGTGCGGTAAGAATATGAAAAAAGGGACGCTAGTCATACATTATCATTCGTTAGACGAATTAGATAACATTGCTAACCGTCTTAAACACAAGATGTTGTAGGGTTTTTATAGAAAAAAGATGACGCGCAAGATTTTTAGATCTTGCGCGTTTTTTGCTTACGATACTGTAACATTTTTTGAAAAAACTTTTATTGTCTTAAAAAACCCCGAACGAGTGTTCGGGGGAAAAGTTCAGTTTTGTTCTTCATAAAAAGCACGTATTGTGTCACATACGCGCATAACTTGCTCCTGTGTAATCTCCGGGAACATGGGGATAGATAGCACTTCTTTAGCTGCTTTTTCCGCGTTCGGGTAATCTCCAGCTTTTAATTTTAAGTGTGCGTAAGCCGGTTGTTTGTAAAGCGGAACCGGATAATACACGGCTGATCCGATATTATGTTCTTTCAAGTACGCTTGTAATTCGTCGCGTTTTTCTGCGCGAATTGTAAATACGTAGTAGGATTGAGAAGAACCAGCCGGCGGGGTGGGGGGTAATATTACCGGTACTCCGGATAAGCCCTCTTCGTACCAAGCGGCAGCTTTGCGACGTTTTTCTGTCCACTCTTCCAAATGGGGGAGTTTCACACGCAAAATGGCGGCCTGAATTTCATCCATACGAAGGGTAGATCCTTCTAAATCATATTCATATGCTTTGCCCATGGCGCGTCCGCTGTGGCGCAAAGAGCGGCAACGGTTAGCTATTTCGTCGTCGTTAGTAGTAATACAGCCGGCGTCTCCGCAGGCGCCTAAATTCTTGCTGGGATAAAAACTAAAACATCCCGCATCTCCGATTCCTCCTACCATAACTCCGCCACAGGAGGCCAAATGGGCTTGTGCGCAATCTTCAATTACTTTTAAGCCATGCTCATTAGCCAAATGCATAATTGCGTCCATATTTGCCGGATAGCCGTATAAATGGACGGGCAAAATAGCTTTTGTTTTTTTAGTAATTTTTCGTTCGACATCGGCAACATCTAAGTTGTAAGTATGCGGATCAATATCGGCGAATACAAATTGAGCTCCAGTCAAAGAAACAGAGGATGTTGTTGCGATAAAAGTAAACGGTGTAGTAATTACTTCGTCACCTGGCCCGATACCGGCAGCTTTAAGTGCGATCTGGATGGCACTGGCGCCGGAGGAGCAGGTAATGCAGTGTTTTACGCCGATCGTTTTGGCAAATTCTTCCTCAAATTTTTCAGTTTGCGGGCCGAGTAACCAATGCATGGAATTTAGGGCATCCGCGGCGGCGGCATTAATCTGTTCCTTTAAACTATCGTGTTGTTCTTTGAGATTAAAAAGCGGTATGGGAGTACTATTTTGCGTCATAAATTCTCCTTAGTTATTTATATAAACTGTATACTTGCGGCATTTCCAACAATTCTTTGGTGAGCTTTTGGAATTCTCTACCGGTAAAAGTAGCTACAATGCTCACGTGAAATTTATTATCCTGCTTAGTAACTTCTTGTTGTAAAACAGTTACTTTTTGCTGTTCAATTTTATTTGAAATTTGTTTTACTACTTCCCAACTCGGATCACACACAAGGAAAATAGTGTCGTAATGTTTAAGTAATTCCACCAGACGGATGGTTTTACGCATTCCGAGTTGTAAAATTAAGATGGACCCGGCGGTGAACGTAGCCAACAAAAATTGGCCGTATCCGATGGCCATTCCGATAGCGGCCACTACCCATACACTAGCAGCAGTTGTAAGCCCGGAGATTTTGTTTCCATCGCGCAGAATGGATCCTGCACCGATAAAGCCCACACCTGTTACAACCTGCGCGGAAATACGGCCCGGGTCTCCTCCGGCCTCTCCCATATATTCGGATAAAATGGTAAACAACATGGCCCCCAAACAAATCAAGCAGTTGGTTGCATAGCCGGCAGGTTTGTCATGGTATTGGCGTTCCATTCCTAAGGCACCACCTAATACTAATGCCAAAAAAATTTTAATTAAAATCTCTTCCATATCCTTATGATACAATAAAAATCCGCCGCAAGAAAGCGGCGGATTTGATTTAATTGATCAATTAGAAGCGGCAACCCATTTTCAACATAACAAGAAAATGATGATAGTGGTTTTTGCCGAACGCATTTTCCACTTCGTTAGCAGCTTTTAATAAATAATAACGGCCTTCTACGCCGAAGATTAAACTGTCATCCATATCAAATTCCAATCCGGCACCTACCATTGTGGCCAAATCGGTTCCATCAATGGTTTTGTGAGAGCCGTCGCTGAATTTTTGGCGGGCAAATGTATGGCCCAACCCAATTCCGAACGGAACATATATGCGGGTCGCTTGATATGGGAAGAAATTTACACGCCCCGTAATTAAGCCGGTGGCTACGCCTGTACGGTAGTAAGTGCCGGCGGCAGTCTTTTCCCCATCACCCAATTGGGCATAGTTCGCGTCCAATCCCAGAGCCAACATAGCAGTTAAATTCCGGGTAAATCCGAGGCCGGCTGTCCATCCGGTTGTTCCCAAATCGTGCCCATGGGTATTCCAACTGTTTTCAGGCAAAATCATACCACCATACATTTCTACACGGGTAGTATTTTTGCGAAGGCCGTAATCCTGCAAGCCGTAATAATCTTGTGCAAAAGCAGGAACGGCAATAAATAAAGCGCACAACAATAATAATTTTTTCATAGAAGTCCTCTCTTAAGAGCGATACCTACATTTTAGGATTTTTGCAGCTGTTTTACAATATGCAAAGGGTTTTTAGGACTTTTGAACGTTCCTTGCCGGTTTTCCTCAACGACACGAGGCCATTCTCCACGAGCTTTAAGAATTTGTTCTGCAATATCTCGTACAGCTGCCTGCCCACCACAACGAGGAGAAATGTAAATAGCCAACTCTTTTACTTCCGGGATGCTATTAGCTACGGCTAAAGGTAGCCCAACGCGTTCCATAACGCCTAAATCTATTAAATCATCTCCAATAAAAGCCACTTCTTGCGGGCGGATACCAAAGTGTTCTTGCAAATAGTCAAGAGCATGATGTTTAATAGGAGTGTCATAAAAAAGAAAGTTCATGCCCAACAAATTGGCCCAAAATTCTAGCGTGCGGCTGCTGCCGCGTGAAATAATACCTGTCTTGATGCCGCAATGAGTTAAATACATGAGTCCCATGCCGTCTAACGATTCAAAATGTTTGATTTCGTGTGTCTTTCCTTCGTTGTCGGTAAAGAAACTAAGGGTGCTGTTAGTCATTACACCATCTACATCAGTAAGTAAAACTTTTATAGTTTTAGCTTTTTGGATAAAAAGAGGAGAAATTGATTCCATACAATTATTATACTTTTCTTCGCGGTGGGTTGAAAAATTATATAATAAACGTATGAAGAAAATAACACTTATAACATGGTTGTTGGGATTGATTTTAGCAGCCGGGTGTACACCTAAAACGGTAATCAGCCGTACTTATAATTTTGATCAAATGCAACGTATTGGTGTTATGTCATTTAGCAGCCCTTGGCAGACTATGCAGGGGGTGGAAAATTTATTTGCAAAGTACTTGCTTGAACATGGTTTCAAGGTGGTAGAGCGTGCACAACTGGAGCGTATTTTAGCGGAACATCATATAGCTGTGTCGGGGTATTTATCACCGGAGACAACACGTGAAATCGGGCGGATTTTGGGAGTAGATGTTTTGCTGGTTGGAGAAGTAAGTGCCTATACGCCGGCCCGTACGGAATTAACTCTTACAGCTACGCGTCGTACAGAAGCCCGTCCGGTCTATACACAAGATGTCATGCGCCGAGCGGATGGGACTTATGCCGGGTATTTGCGTAACGTGGGGACAGAAGTTTCCCGCTCTACGGATGTACGGCCAACGGAATATACCATCAACGGACAAGTTGGGTTGATAGCCAAAATGGTAGATGTGGAAACGGCAGAAATTGTGTGGATAGGATCCGATGAGGACACTTCTTCCAGCACGATGGAAGCGGCGGACCGAATTGCCCGCAAATTGGTAAAAAGTTTTTCTAAAGAGCTCGCAAAACAGCGGAAAAATAAATGAAAAAACGGACTCGGTTTTTAGCCAAAAAATCATTTGCTTTTTTAGTACAAGTGTTTTTTTCACTTGTTAAAATGGCCGTTGTTGTAGTGGCTCTGACGATGGGAGTATTAATTGCGGGGCAAAGTTCGGTAGCTCCGGTAAGCATGCGGCTACTCACTTCCTATGGAATGGAATATGCAGTTTCCACTTTTAAGCCGTACAGGCACCTTTTTCCTAAACCGTATGCTATGAATTTTGAAACTAAATAACAGAGGGACTTATGTTGGACATTAAACAAATTGTTGAAAATCCTGAAAAATTTAAACAGCGCTTATCCTTGCGGAAACCGGATTTAGCTGCGCAGATTGATGCTGTATTGGCAAAATATACCACTTATAAAGCTGTATTGGCCCGTGTAGAAGAATTACGTGCCAAACGAAATGAAATGTCTAAATCTATCGGCAAAATAAAAAAGGAACAAGGAGATGCTGCTGCCCAAGCCGCCATGGCCGAAGTGGGCAAGATAAAGGCAGAAATGGCCAAGCAAGAGGAAATGTTAGAGCCCTTGAAAAAGGAAGTAAACGATTTGTTGTTATCTATTCCAAATATCCCTAATGAAAAGATCCCGGTGGGGGTATCAGATGCTGATAACCCGGAATATATTCCATGTTCTATTCCTCTTCCGCATTTTAATTTTCAACCGTTGGATCATCAAGCGGTTGGCGAAAAATTAGGCATTTTAGATTTTGAAGCCGCCGCCGCCCTTTCGGGTAGCCGGTTTGCACTTTTTAAGGGAGAAGGGGCGCGATTGGAAAGAGCCATCATTTCCTTTATGTTGGACAAGCACGCGCAAAAAGGATATACCGAAATTTTACCGCCTGTTATCGTTAACGAAGAAATTTTGGTAGGAACCGGACAACTACCTAAATTCCGTGAAGATATGTATGAACTTACGGGAGAGCCAAAACAATTTTTAATTTCTACTGCAGAAATACCGCTAACCAATTTAAACCGCATTCGCGTTGTGCCGGAAGAAGAATTGCCCATCAAGCTAACGGCGTATTCGCCGTGCTTCCGCAAAGAATCGGGCACATATGGCAAGGATACGCGCGGGCTTATTCGCAATCATCAATTTGATAAAGTAGAACTTGTTATGTTATCCAAACCGGAAAATTCCTATGAGATGCTGGAAATTATGTTAGCGGATGCGCAGGACATTTTAAAAGCATTGGAAATTCCATATCATGTGGTGGAATTGTGTAGTGGAGATATTGGTTTTTCTTCCGCTAAGACATATGATATTGAGGTTTGGATGCCCAGCGAAAATAAATTTCGTGAGATTTCTTCTTGCTCTAACTGTTTGGATTTCCAAGCCCGCCGGATGGGATTGCGATATAAAAATGCTCAAGGCAAACAAGCGTATTTGCATACCTTAAACGGTAGCGGTCTTGCTGTTGGGCGTACTTTTGCGGCTATTTTGGAAAATTTCCAGCAAGGGGATGGTTCTGTTATTATCCCTAAAGCATTACGTCCCTATTTTGGCAAAGACAAAATTGAGGTTAAAAAATAATGCGGATATGTCGGATAGGACTGGCAGCAATTTGGCTGCTAGGTGTTGTTTGCGGGCCGTTATATGCGGAGATTAAACTTCCTCCGGATATTATGGCGTACGCAACAGAAGGTATCAATGGCGTATATAGTCTGGATTATCCGACCGCTCAAAAAAACATTCAAAAAGTATTTGATGAATATCCTGATCATCCTTTCGCTCATTTTGGTAATGCCATGATTGCATGGAGCCGTTATGAGTATGAGTTTGAAACAAGTGATGATAAACAACGGGCAGTCTTTGAAGGAATTTTGGATAATTCCATTGCGGGTATTAAACGGTGGCTTAAAATTCACCCGGATGACCCTAATGGTTACATGGGCATTGGTGCTTTGTACGGTTTGCGTGCCATGTTTTCTATGCGTAACCGCAATTGGGTTACCGCTTATTTTTCCGGGCGCAAAGCTATCGGCAATTTAGAAAAATCGCTTAAATTAGATCCTTCCTATTATGATGCTTATTTTGGGTTGGGTATTTACCAATATTTTGCCGGGACACTTCCCAAAGTTATCAAAGTATTGGCTAAAATCGTAGCTATCAAGGGAAATCCCGCTAAAGGGGTCGAACAACTGAATTTGGCCAGGGAAAAAGCCTTGTTTACGTCAGATAGTGCGAAACTCATTTTGATCGAAGTACAAAATACCCGTGGCAGCAAATATTATGCTCCGCAACAATCACTAAATTTTATCCGTCAATTGCGGGCAAAATATCCTAACAATCCTCTTATGCACTATGTGGAAGTGATTTGCTTATATGAAACCGGTCAATATGAAGAAGTTTCTGCCCAGGCGCAGTATTTTTTGGATCAAATTGGGCAAAATTCGTTTTATAAAAATATTTATATTGCCCGTGCTTATACGGCCTTGGGAACGGTACAAATGGCACAAGGAAATTTTGAAAAAGCTCGTGACTTTTTTGAGCAAGGCCGTCAAGCGGTGCGCACACAAGAGCCCAGCCGTTGGGGCGTGTGGAATGAATTGCGTTTAGGGCAAGTGTATGATGTATTAGGTCAGCGTGAAAAAGCATTGGCACGGTATAAATATGTGTTATCATTTAAAGACAAATGGGGCTTTGATGATCGTGCCAAAGCGCTTATTAAAAAGCCGTATGAAATACCGGCCAACGGGGATGTGGGCCCGTTGCCGCCACAGATTTAGCAGTTCCCCGGAGGACTCCCCGCCGGGCATATTATGCAAGGAGAATAACGAATGAAAAAATTAACATTAGTGTTGATTGGCTTGTTGTTTATTGCCCCGGCGGCTTTAGCCGATAACTGGGGAGCCAGTGTAAAATTGGGTGCCGGTGAAAACGATCCTGCGCTCTTAAAGGAAGCCCATTCCTACAGCGGTGGCGAACTTACCAAAAGTTATGGTATCTTTGGATTAGAAGCCTTGTATGAATGGAATTTAAATGATGAAACCACCAAAGTTGGCGCAAGCGTCGGTTTAGATGTATATGGAGAAAACGAATTAAAATCTGGCGGAAATAAAGCTACGGAAAGCACCTATGCGTTACCGATTACCGTGTATTATAAAAAAGATAACGGCATTAAAGCGTGGAGTTATTACGGCGGAGCCGGTATAAGCTTTTTGCATAGTGAATTGGAAGTAACAGGGGAAGG
>CACYBL010000025.1 GCA_902772695.1 uncultured Elusimicrobium sp. | reverse complement strand
TTTACCTTTCACAATCTTCGTGGATGCGGATACGCTCGGTTTTAAATCCTTATCCGTGCTTCCCATTCCGCTACTGCCGGATGTGGCAAAAAGGATAATTGTATCAGTTGGAGTTAACTCTAAGTCAAGCAAAATAAATGCTATGCCTGAAAGCTATTTATTGCGGCAACGTATTTTCATATTTTCCTAATATTTTCTTGTCTTTTACCTGACAACTGCAACCATTTCAACGTATTGTTGTGGTTGATTTTAACGGCTTATTCCCTGGTTTTAAAAATTTTGCATTAAAACATACTCTACTTTATGTAGATATAATCTCGACGATCAGACCTACTCCTTACCGGGTCTTTAGACCTATTGTTTTTCTACCAAAGTTACCTTATACTATGAGTAAGGGGACACGTATGACACGTAATTATCACTATACATTCTTCCGTTTTTTAATTGTGGGGGCATGGCTGGTTTGTACCCCCCTGGTGTTATGCGCCCAAGAAAAGCTCCCTAAAAATTTACGCAAGGCAGCGCAAGCTACCACTACGCCCAGTGCAGTTCAGCCTTGGGCAACACATTTTTCACCGAATGTAGGTCTTCCTCCGTCTTCCCATCTTATGCTTCCTCCGGCGGTGCAGCCTCCAAAACCAATAAAAGCTCCTTCCCATCGTAAAATTAAACGATTGGTACGCCGGCAGGAGAAACAAGGGGTCCCCCGATTCACAGCACTAAGACGCGCGGTGGAAGAATTAGGAACCCAGCCCTCCTCGCCTTGGCCTAAAACCGTGGAAGGTGAATTAACCGTGCCTAATTTAGAAGGGTTGACTTTGGACGGATACCAAGAAACTCTCCCCTCCCTACCCATTCCCACAAATAAAATTTATCTTTACAGAGGAATGGGTTTAGATGAGCCGGCCCTACGAAATGTATTACAACAAGGTTTGCGGGTACAAGATGTAACAAACGAAGCCAACGCATTGGAACTCCAAACGCGGCTTTTATCCGCCGGAACTATGCCTTTAACTCGCAAATTACTAGAACCTCATAATAGAAAGAAGATTTATTTGGCCGTCAATGCAGAATACGTATTACACTTTGCGTACATACACTCATTTAAGGAAGGGAAAATACCGGTGGTGGTTGTGGTCAAATCCAGTTGGCGCAACGGAGACCATGATCACGTTATTACGCAAGACATCCCCGCCGAGGATTTTGTAGAAGTGGCCGCATTAATACAGGGGCCGTACAACGAACCTATCTGGTGTAAAGTTGCCTTGGCGCCTGATGGAACGTCATTCATCTTTGCTCCTTATCAACTTTCATCTCAACCTTAAAAAATCCCCCGGTAACAAACCGAGGGATTTCCGTTTTACAAAGTAAGAGCAGTTCCGTTTAGTACTCGCCAAGCAGCGATCGTTTGGATATCTTTCACCCGCTGACGGAGGCGAACACGGTCTTGCTCTGAGAGATTCTTTGAAGCACCGGGTAACGCAGTACTCGTTCCCGTCATGCTTCCCATTTCCTGAGGTGTAATCCAATAATACGCCGCAACCCCTAACGGTATTTCTTTTGGATCAAACACATGGTGCCCCAACGCATAATACGAAGTTCCTTTTGCGAGTACTTTTTCTAAAACCGTAGCGGCTATATCCATGTGACTGCCGGCCAAATCCTGGGGAAGAGATTTATTTTTACTCCGTGGATCTATTACAATTAACGGAACAGCAATACGTTCATAATCTGATGGTGTGGAGGCAATTGTCCAACGGTCGGCATGATCGCCTGTAATGACAAATAAGCTATCAGGATATTTTGCTAACATGGCCTCTATAAATTCCGTTAAGTATTTATCGGCATATGCAAAATGCCACATGCGTGAAGCCACTAGGTCCTTATCCGCTGTATTTACCGGGAGCATGCCGGCAAAATCAGTTACTGTGGGCAAATCCGATTCGCGGTTCATATCTACCCGGTAGGGCGGATGATTAGAACTTGTTAAAATTACATTTAAGGACGGCTCCGGTCCAATAAACGCATCGATCCCTTGCAAAAAATCACGATCCGGCACTCCCCACACTGTAGCCACACCGCCGAAATTGGCTGCGTAAAAACTTTCATCAAATCCTTGGTGTTTGACGAATGTCTCCACATCATCCCACGAAGGGAATCCACCATACAAAAAGCGTGTTTTATACCCTTGTTGCTTTAATTGAACAGATAAAGCCGTTTCATAAGGCGTTTGAGCAGTCGGGCGGGAGGAAGCGTGTAAATTTAATTCCGGAATTCCCAAAATTACCGAAGTTAATCCAAACATGGTTCCATTAGAAGCAGGCAAAAATGATTTAAGCAACACTGCATCCGGACGTTTTAACAAACGTCGCATTCCCTGTGCCAACGGATACTTTTGATATTCATCCATCAGGGGCCACATCATATACGTTTCGCCTATAATGACAAAAATGTGTTTTGGCTTTTTACCAGAAATACCGCTGGCTTGTCGTTTAAATAGCGGTAACAAGCTCTCCTCTGTATATTCACGCTGACCGGTTAAACGGGCAGCCGCAGCCCGTACATCTTCCACATTAATTTGTACCGCATTTTTACGCAGTTTTTTATATAAACGGCTGGCCCGGTACAATGCTTGCACATCGTCCAAAACGGCTTCATTCAACAAGTGTTGATTAAAACGGGCGGCATTTTTCCAGTAGATTGATTGATGGAAAGAAAAAGCCCCACCCTTACGCACAAATACAGCAAACGGAACAAGCAAAATACAAATAATAATCACCGTCACACAAGGGCGGCGCACCGCCAAAAAAGGACGAATCAAAATAGCCGTGCACCGCTTCAATAAAAAACGGAATATCCCTATCAATAATGCCGCACAAGCGATACCGCCCAACGTACGCCAAACAGCATTGTATTGTGTGATAGAAGTACTGACAATAGCACCCACATCATCATGGAAAGTATTAAAGATAAACGGACTGAACGCAGTATGAAATTCTCTGTAATAGGGAACACGCATTTGGAACAATAAAGAAAGAAACAAAAATACAAAACATGCCCAACCCAAGCGCACGGCAACCCCGTTCCATTTAGGCCAAATCGCTTGCAACAAAGTAGCAAACACAAACGAAGGCAACACACAAGCACCGGCTGTTTTTAATCCGATACGCAACCCATACCACATCGTCAAAGCTATATCCGCACGGGACGTATCAGGTTCCAACGCTTGAGCAAACACCATTAAAAATAAGGCACGAAAAACAGACAACACTAACAACAAAAATATAAACAAGAGAGCATCTTGCACTATATTTTGAATAAAAAAATTATACCGCGATTTCTTCATAAATTGCCGTACTAAATCTCTTGCCGATATATTTATTTATACAACAAAGCCCGGAACTGCGCCGTCTGATTAATACCTTTGAACATCCATCCTTTCTTTTCTTCTTTGTACAAAGATTCCACATCTTTAAAATTCCGGCGTAACGCATGATCCAAGTTGGCATAGACTTGTTTGCGGTCTTTTTTGCTGAGCCAATACATACCAGCCAAATTAATATATGGGGTCGGAACAGTATCATCTAAAGAAATTGCTGTTTTTAAATCTTTTTTGGCACCTTCCCAATCTTTGAGATGAATACGAACAAATCCGCGATTATTATACGGAATGGCCCACTTGGAATTTAACTCTATGGCTTTGGAATAATCATCTTGTGCCCGGTCAAACTGCCCCAACTCTTCATACACCAAACCACGCCGATTATAATACAATGCATCCGTTTGTAGCGCCAACAAGGAAGTATAATCAGACAGTGCAGCTTCTAAATCCCCCATCTCCTTAAAAGCATTGGCCCGGTAGCGGTATGCTTGAGAAAAATTATGATCCCGGTTGATGGCTTTACTCAAACTGGAAACCGATTCATCCAATTCGTTCCTGGCTAATGAGATCCGCCCCCGCCAATAATGTGCTTGTGCGCTATCCGCTTGAGGTGATTTATCTAACAAACGAAGGGCCTGATCGTAGCGGTAAGCCCCCATATACGCCGGCATCATCTCTAAGATAGAGTTTGGGTCTGATACCCGCCGACCTTTTTCGTAATCGGATATAGCTTGTTCATATTTGCCCAATTTCAGGCGGGCACGCGCTCTATCCAAATAAAATCTTTTATAGGCCGGCTTGAGTGAAATCGCCTCATTAAAATCAGCCAATGCGTGTGTATAATGCTGAGTATCCATATAAGCCAATCCACGAGCATAATAACGAAACGGATCTTTAGGACGCAATTTAATCGTACGTGTATAATCATCTAACGCCTGTTTATGCCGCCCCAATACCCGGTATGCATCTGCCCGGTAATGATAAGCATCCGCCATTTTGGGTAATTTATCAATCACACGATTTAATAATTTAATTTGGGTTTGCGGATCTCGCTCCAGTTTAGCTTGAGCAAACAGAGCTGTGGCAGATTGACCCCAGGCATAGGCCACACAATTAAAAAAGAATAGTATTAAAATAATTTTACGCATATTTTTATTATAGTAAACTACCAGCTCAATACAAAAACCACATTACAAATTAGCACTATTCCACCCACTAGATATACCACTCCTAGCAACAAAGTGGAGAATAACCGTAAATTCAAGAAGATTGCTCCGGCCAACGTAGCTTTTCCGGCAAAGATTTTGCTTACTTTTACCGTTGTACCGGCTAATTTAACAATACGGGCGGTTAGCACGGCGCGCACAGCTAACATCAATGCCCCTAAACTGATTACCGCCACCCAACGCGGCAATGTGGTGGAACGACGAGAATTTTCATACACTTCACGTACACTGCCGCGTACCAGCACCTTGGCTTGATCTTTAGCCAAACTGTCTTGCATATTGTCCAAGCGGGAAATAGCTTTATCCTTTACCTTGTCCAACGTTTCTTCAATAAATTCTTCCCAAGTCACGCAAGCTAGCCGAAGCGCATATACACAGGCAGCAAAAAATGAATAACAAAAGGCAGTTACTCCATACCCCCCTAACAGAAACAAAATAACAGCATTCTTGATAAAACCCGGCCAATGAAGCGGAGCCAGGACAAACAGATACGTAGCGTAGGCCATTACGGCAAAAAGCCCCATGCCGGCAGCTAAATGAGGCAAAAAAACACGTTGCAAAATGCCTACAAGTCCCCCCGCTTCTTTATCCAAAGAGGACGAGTCCCGGCTTAATGGGACAGAGTTATTAGTCTTCATGGCAACCACAATGTCCGCAACAACCACTACAAACATGAGAATGCTGTTGTGTAGCCTCTGTTTGCAAGGATGGCACACGGCCAGAAATTTTAATAACTTTGCCTAATTTTTTATCGTAGATATATGTGCCCGTATTGTTACTCATACAGGTATTATAGCAGTTTGGGCAAACCGAGGGTAAATCGTAGAAAGCTTAATGGCTCTTTTGTATTTTATCTGCAATAATTTTCTTTTCTTGCAAATCGTAGATCAAACGACGAGCAGGTGTCGCCGATACTTCTTCTACAAGCATATTGTCTTTCCAAAACACGTGATTAATATCCAATCCAATGTAGCGGGCTTTAGGTAAGTGCTCCATAACGGCAGAATAAGAAAATTTATAATCCGTTCCCTGATAAAAAATCATTTGGCCGTTTTCGTCCATCAAGGCAATGAGTGCCACAAATTCATCCGGGCGCAAATCAACGATTTTGTCTCCGCCTAAAATAAACGGAAAAGATGCTTTTTCTACGTCTCCGTGATAGGCAGCCACTAACGACTTCAAATATAAATTACGGGTGGCGTATCCGGTATAGTAAGTAGGGTCGGTTTTGTGGGGTACTTCCCCCGTCATCGTACCCACCACTTCGCCGGTACTGTTTAAAACCGGACTTCCGCACAAACCCGCCCAAAAGGCCGGCAGCGGAAAACGTAGGGATACAAGCGATTTCTCCAATAATGGGCTATCTGTAATAACTGTTAATGTTTCGATTCCAAACCCCATGAGAGATAACAATTCGTTTGGCGCCGGATCTTGCTCGGCCAGTGTAAGCGGGGCGAGCAATGGTTCATCTTCCGGGCGGAATTTAACTAAAGCCACATCAGGCATACTGGGCGCGGACATTTGCACAATTTTCGCCGGAACATCTACCACTTGGTCATTTTGCATCACGCGTGCGGTAAAAGATAACCCAATGTTTCCATTACCGTTGTGCAAAGGCACAGCATGTTGGGCAATCGCCCCGAAAATTTCTTCTTTTCCGTTATAGATCGTCTTAAAAATAAATCCGGACAAGGCGTGTCCTTCGGTCTGCCCTTGCGGATAAGCGCGGAATACACTCTTAACAAGATCGGCTTTGACAACTGTTTGTGTAAGTTGAGTAGGTGGGGTGCTCGCGGAGTTACGGATGGAAATGAGTATGCTTTTTTGCAACGCCGTCATATTTACATGTCCGGGGAGAATAGGAAAAGCCGGCTTAGAAAACCGAACCGGAAACTTTTGCGCGTAGGACATCGTCCCTAACACCCAAAACAAAAGGAAAACAATTATCTTCTTATTCATATTTTTATTGTAGTGATTGATACGTTGGAACACAAGGGTCCAAAGACCTAGTCCATTCTGGGATCTTTGGCCCAAGATTTTTCCGAAAGACGATAACATCCAAAAATGAAGAACTATTTGAAACAATTTGGAAAAAATGTTACAATAGTTAAGCAGAAGATTGAAGCAGTTGGTTTCCGCAAATGCAGGAAATTGACAAAATAATTTCCGCGCCCATAGCTCAATGGATAGAGTGTCAGCCTGCGGAGCTGAAGATACAAGTTCGATTCCTGTTGGGCGC
>CACYBL010000024.1 GCA_902772695.1 uncultured Elusimicrobium sp. | reverse complement strand
TTTAACCACCTGAGCGGTGACCTTGGCTGCTTGCGCAGCTTTGGTATCTGCTGAGGTACCTTCTTCGTTGGCGGCCCAGAGAACTTTTAGTTCTACGGTAGAGCCGACCTTCGCGTCCAGTTTTTCAACCTGCAGATCTTGACCGGGTTTTACCCAGTACTGTTTTCCACCAGTTTCAATAATTGCGTACATAATTTTTTCCAACGGAAATTCCCACCGGGGGAAATTCCGCTACTCTAATTATAGCATAAATAGCGGCTGAAAAGTGATTGGTAAGCACAAAAACAGAAAATTTAATAAAATATAAATAATTAGAGTTTAGGAATATGCCCACGAAAATGAAGGAAGATTACTATCAAATACTAGGTATTGAACGTACGGCGACAGAAGTAGAAATCAAATCCGCTTTCCGCCGGCAAGCTATGAAATACCACCCCGACCGCAACCCCGGCAACAAGGAAGCTGAAGAACAGTTTAAGAAGGTAAATGAAGCTTTCTCTGTGTTGTCTGACCCGCAGAAAAAACAAATGTATGACCAATACGGCCACGAAGGTGTAAACGGAGCCGGCGGTTTCGGCGGTTTTAATGCCGGTGGATTTGGAGATATTAATGATATTTTCAGCTCCGTTTTTGGAGATATGTTTGGGGGAAGTTTTGGTTCCCGCCGAGGGAGAGCTCCACGCGCTCAACGAGGAGAAGACTTAAAGTGGGATGTTACATTAACCCTGGAAGAAGCTTTTAGCGGTAAAGAAGTTCCGGTAGAGTATACCCGATTAGATAATTGTTCCGCTTGTGACGGAACCGGTGCAGCTCCCGGCAGCGCACGTAAAACATGCCGTTCTTGTGGCGGAACGGGTACAGTGACGTACTCGCAAGGATTTTTCAGTATGCGTCAAGTTTGCCCCGATTGCGGCGGTAAAGGAACCGTAGTGGAAAAGCCTTGTACCGCTTGCCACGGTACGGGAACAAAACGTGTGAAGGAAAATATAACGGTTAAGGTTCCTTCCGGAGTGCGTAGCGGAGTTACGTTACGCGTGTCTAATGGGGGAGATATTGGCACCAACGGTGGCGGATTTGGTGATTTATATGTGGAAGTACACGTAAAAGAACATAAAATTTTCCGCCGGGAAGGGGACGACTTAGTGTTGGATGCCCAAATTACTTATCCGCAAGCGGTATTGGGTGGCAGTATTAAAGTTCCCACGATTGAAGGTAAAGAGGTAGAGTTGGATATTCCTAAAGGCACGCAATTCGGGTCCGTATTAAAAATGCAGGGGAACGGAATGCCGAAACTGGGCAAAAAAGGATTTGGCGATTTGTTGGTAAATATTAAAATTGAAGTGCCCAAAAAGCCCACCGCCCGTCAAAAAGAACTGTTAGAGGAACTGGCCAAAGAAACAGGCGGCAAAAAGAGTTTCTTTAAAGAATTATTCGGATAAAAACAAGATGGAGAGAGCGCAAACTAGAAAGTTTGCGCTTTTTTGCTAAAATTCTATATCTGAGCTGATTGGAATACATATGCTAAAAAGAAAGAGCTGTGTAAAAGGTTTTACGCTTATAGAATTGTTGGTAGTGGTACTTATTATTGGGATACTAGCTTCCATAGCGGTTCCACAGTACCAAAAAGCAGTAGACAAATCAAAATATACACAAGCCATGGTATTGATGGATACTATCTATAAAGCGCAAGATGTTTATTTTTTAGCCAACGGACAATACACGTTTCACTGGGATGAATTGGGGGCAGATGTGCCTCCTCCGGTTTCAACGACCCTAAATAGCGAGTCAGAACATTATGTTTACCCCTGGGGGAGTTGTTATCTGCACTATACCAAATACGGGGTTTGTTACGTTAAATTAAAAAACGGAGAATCGGCCGGATATAAAATGCATTGGGGGCACAAACACACAAGCCAACATTTAACGCAGTGTTGGGCTAAGCCTACAAATAGCAACCGGGCCAATGCCGTATGCCAGAATGTAACGAACAAATCAACGGGGTACGTTAACAGTGGCGGTGGATTTATGGCGTATAGTTTCGATTAAAATTATCCCGCAAGCGGAAAATCTTATTCAATCATCCCGCCACCCAATACCACATCTTTTTGATACATCACCGCACTTTGGCCGGCAGTAATAGACAGCTGCGGTTCATCAAATTTTGCCCGAATAGATCCGTCTTCCAACACACACACATGCGCTTTGGCAGGTACGTGTAGATTGCGAATTTTAATTTCACAATCAAATTCCCGTGCCGGTGCTTGTCCGCTTACCCAACTCACATTTTTGGCGGTTAGCTCGTCATGATACAGAGCAGCTTTGGGGCCGATAATTACCTGGTTTTTCTTGGCGTCTATTCCTACCACATACATAGGTTCGGCAAATCCGCTAAGACCCAACCCCTTTCGCTTACCAATGGTGTAATTCCAAATGCCGTTGTGTTTAGCAATAACTTTACCATCCAAAGTTACCATATCACCCGGTTTGTTGGGAAAATTTAATAAATCGTTATAATCACCGCAGTAAAAATCCTGGCTGTCTTCTTTGTCGGCTACGGCCAGGCCGGCTTTGCGAGCGATTTCGCGTATTTCGGTTTTTGTTTTTTCACCCAAAGGAAATAACACGTGTGCCAATTGTTGTTGTCCTAATCGGTGTAAAAAATAACTTTGATCGCGTGACAAATCTATGGCCTTTTTCAGTAGATACGTGCCGGATTTTTCGTCATATGCTACGCGTGCATAATGGCCGGTGGCGAACTTATCAAATCGGATGCCTTGAGCTTTGGCCGCACTGGGCAGTACACCAAATTTAATAAAACTATTGCACAATACACACGGATTGGGAGTGCGCCCGCAAGCATATTCTAAACGGAAATTATCCAATACCACTTGACGGTATTTTGCACGGCAATCTACGGTAATGTGCTCAATTCCTAATTGCTCGGCAATCGTTTTGATTTCTTGCAGGTCCTCTTTTTCAGGAGATAAGCAAGCATTTTTTTGATAAGTCCCTTGCGGAACGGGCAAGGAAGGATCCCATACCTGCATGGTGGCACCGATAACCCGGTACCCTTGCTCTTTTAACAAAATAGCAGCAGCAGTGGAATCCACTCCGCCGCTTAAACCGACGAGGATCGTCTCTTTTTCCATCATAACCTCACTTGATAGCAAAACATTGTACTTAAGGTTGAAAGCCAAAAGGACATCTATATTGTAGTATTTTGTGCAGCGTTTTAATATAATTTGATCTCATCGGGAATGGATGAATTTGTTTTTTGTGACGAGCGGTTGACCGATATATGGGCATATAACCGTTTTACAGAAGGATAGACCTTCTCAAAGGCGGCCACAATGTGAGGATCAAAAGATTTACCGGACTCTTCCAAAATGTAGGATAACGCTTCTTCTGTCCGCCACGCTTTTTTATATACGCGGAAAACACACAGGGCATCAAAAACGTCGGCGACGGTGACAATGCGCGCTTCCAAAGGAATTTCCTCTTCCCGCAGGCCTTTTGGATAGCCGGTTCCATCCCATTTTTCATGATGGTACAAACTCATTTTATGTGCCATTTGTAACACTTTAGAATGCGCACCTTCCAAAATACGTCCGCCGTATATGGTGTGCGATTTCATAATTTCAAATTCTTCCGGGGTCAGTTTACCGGGTTTAAGCAAAATGTTATCCGCCAAGGCCACTTTACCGATATCATGTAAGGGGCTGGCGTTTTTAATTAGTTCTGCGTCGGCTTTGCTCATGCCCATGGCCAACGCTAACAGATAGGAAATGATGCTGATATTTTTAAGATGTTGGCGGGTATCTTGTTGGTCACGATATTCAGCTGTGACGGCCAAACGGTAGATGGTTTCTAATTGGGCCACCCGTACTTCTTGGTACAATTTAGCAATTTCAATCGAGCCAGAGGCCAGCGTGGCTAGTAGGCGCAAGAGTCCTTCATCATTTTTATCAAAAGGAGTTCCATCAGACTTGTTAGAAGCTTGAAAAACACCCAGTACTTCTCCGGAATTGTTTTTCAGAGGAACAGCAATCGTGGAATGGGTGCGAAACGCCGTAACGATATCCACGTCAATAGAAAAACGAGCGTCTTCGTAAGCATTGGGTAAATTGATGGTTTGGCCGGTGCGCGCGGCAAGAGAGATAAAACCTTCTCCGTTTAAGGGAATGCGGATTTCGGTATGTTCTAAACCCTTTCCTTGTGCAATTTTGGACCAGAGTTCATTCTTTTCTTCGTCTTTCAAGTAGATGGCACATCTTCCCACATCTAACATTTGAGTAATTTGTTGGGCAATGATATCTAATAATTTATCCAAATGTAATTCGGATGAAATACGCGTGCCAAATTCCACCAACAGACGAAGTTTATCTTCAGCAGTTAGTTTCTCGTGCGCGTGCGTGAAATCTTGCATAATACTATTCGTTTATGTGTATAACGTGCTGCGCTTGTGCCGCTGGGTAAAATCGTTTGAGAAAATAATTTAATTCCAAAGCGGCAAGCCCCGACAGAACAAAAACTTTTTTTGTCTGTGTCCGGGCGATTGCTTCTACTGTTTTCAAACCGATTTGTTCCGCACAATTCTGTGCTGAAAACGCATATCCGAACGCGGGCGTATCCGCGTCCGTATAAGAACACTCTACAAAATTTTTGCCAAAAAGGGTATAGCATATCTGGCGGATCTGTTCCAATATGTCGTTTTCCCGCTCAAAAAGGGATCCTGAGTCCAGGCGAATGTTACCCGATACGGAGGTAGCCGAGGTGTTTTGAACAGGGGGCAAATAATCGGTTACAAAACGGGTGCAATCTGCCAGTTTCTGCGCGCGTATTTGCCAGTATTTTTTGTTCCGGAATAACTGGGGAGCGCGCTTTAAGAAAAGATAAATGTCAATACTGTCTGTCACCAAAGGCAATTTGCCATGGGCAGTTTTGGTATGGCGGCGCATCAAACGTAACAAAGTGCGTCGGCTTTGATACACATCTGCATAAATGTAAGCAAATAATCCGGTAGGAAAATTTCGCCAGATTACCGGAGTTTGTTGTTTTTTGATTAAATCCAATGTGCGACGTGCGATTTGCGGAAGAATAAATTCCGCTTCCAAGGAGGGCAAATAAATAGCTGTTGGAGCAGTAACCGCGCAAAGGTTTTTTTCCTCCGCGGTTAGTATGCTATCTAACGAGGAATAGAAATTAGGTAACATATCGTCCAATCTGTTGAGCCAAGAGAGTCCCGGTATTTTAGTAAATTGAAGAACACGCAATAATTTTATTGCTTTCCATCGGCGCAAAAAGAGCGCAATTCGCGTGAGTTTAGCAAAGAGTTGCGGCCGGACATCACGCAAACGTAGGAAAGAAAAAAGTAGTCGTGGCAATACCCGCAGGTGTAAAGTGCGGCGTAATTCCAATACATGCTCGGCCGTCGGAATTTTACCGGCACATGCTTGTGTGCACCGGCCGCACAAGGTGCAGGATTCCAGTAATGCTATCAACGTTGGATTGCTTGGCGTAAGATTTAATTTTTTTTCCAACACTAAACGTAGCGTTTGGTTGCGCCCACGCGGAGAAAAAGATTCCTGATGTTTAATCTGATAAATCGGACAGGTTTGGGCGCAACATCCGCAACGAGTGCAGTGGGCTACACAATCGTATTGTTCCCGCCAACCAAATTCGGTTTGAAATTCCCAAATATGGCGTTCCGGATGGCGTAATTCTAAGCGGGGGGCTGATGGGTTCATGCCGGTTTCTCCTGTGGATATTGAAACAGTCGGTTGGGATCTAACGCCTCTTTAATTTTTCTCCATAAAATAGTTTTTTGCAAAGGTTTTGCCGGTTTGCAAATAATTGGATCAAGCGGTTTTGCATACACTTTAAAAGTTAATTGGGTCACCAGCCCTAAGGATCCCTGAGCTCCGGCAAAAAGCCGAATCAGATTGTACCCGGTGGCATTTTTGGTAATTTTGCCACCATAACGCACATAAGAAGCATCCGGCAATAATGCTTCAATACCTATTACGTGAGAATAAAAATCCGGGAAACATCCTGAAGAGAAAGCTCCGCCCAAGGTGCCTGCTGTCGGCGGTAATGCAAAAAATAACCCTTGTTTAGATAATATCCGTAATAGCTGTTTTACCGAAATGCCTGCCTGGGCCGTGACAGTATAATTATCGCGGTCTATATCTATTACTTGATCTAATGCTTGCGCGGAAAGATGTTCTTTCGGTAGATGAAAAACAGAATTGTTTCCAGTAACATAAAATGGTTTCTTTTGTGCAATCAGTTGCTGAAGTCTGTCGGTTAATTGTCGTACTGTGGAAGGTATTGGGGTGGGCACGGATGCCTTTTCCCGGTAACCGACAGGTATAATTTTGGATGGGTTTGCCAAATTATTAGGATCAAGGGCGTGCTTTAAACGAGAAAAAAGATCTAGTGTGGGTGTATCATATTGAAACAACATAGAACTGCGTTTTTCCGTGCCGATTCCGTGCTCGCCCGAGATGGTTCCCCCGGCTTCCACACAAGCCCTCAAGATTAATTTAGCTACTTGATTTATCTGTTGCGTTCTCCAGCGGTTGCGTTCATCAAATATAATTTGTGGGTGGAAGTTTCCATCTCCTGCGTGAAAAAGAAGGCTAGCACGGACCTGGTTTTCTTCTAGAATATGGCGCACTTTACGCAAGGTGCGTGGTAATTCGCTACGGGGAACCGTGCCATCACACACGAGCACATTAGGTGCCAGGCGAGCCATAGCGGCATAGGCCGTTTGACGGCCTTGCCATATTTTTAAACGATCTTTTTCTCGTAGGGCGGGGTAAAGTTTTTGTACGTGATTTTGTTGGCACAATTGGGAAAAGAGGACTTCTTCTTGTTGTATTTGCTCTGGGGAACCTTCCAACTCTAATAGTAAAGAAGCTGCCGCATCTGTGGGATACCCAACATGTGCGAAATCTTCAATGGTTTGTGCGGTTAGTTGATCCATTGCTTCCATGCAACGCGGCGTAATCCCTTTGCCAATGAGATCCGTTACTGTTTGTACACAGTCTTCCAAGGAGGGAAAGGTAGCTAAAAATGTTTTGAGATGTGGAACTATAGGTAAAATTTTAATTTTTAATTGTGTGATAATTCCCAGCGTTCCTTCACTTCCGGTTAACAATCCAAGGCCGTCCGTGCCGGTATCCTGTCTGGATAACACACAAGTTTCTCCTGTCGGAAGTACACATTGGGCTTCCAAAATATGGTCCAGCGTGCTCCCATATTTTAGACACCGAGCCCCACTGGCATTTTGAGCCATATTCCCACCCAACGTACACACTCGTTCGCTGGCGGGATCGGGTGCATAAAAGAATCCCAAAGGGGCGAGGGCTTCTTGTAGTTGTCCGGTAATTACGCCGGGTTCCACCAAAGCGTATCTCTCTTGAGTATTAATCTGCAAAATACGATTTAATCCCGATAAATTCAGCACCACTCCCCCAAGCGGAGTGCTGCAGCTTCCTGCATGGTTGGTGGCGGCGGCCCGGGCCACAAAGGGAAGTCGAAAACGGTTCAGCACTTGTACAACGGGGGCTACTAAATCAGCAGAGGGAATATGCACGACAATATCCGGCCGCATGCGGGAAAGAGAACAATCATATGCGTGTAACCACAACGAAACCTCATCGGTTTGTACGTTTTGAGGTCCCACCAATGCCTGAAGCGCCTGTATCGCGGGTAAGGGTATATGCATAAAACACGAGTATAAGTTTGATATACTATATTATATTATTTGTACAGGTAGAGTTCTATGCAATCCGTCAAAAGCGGTAAACGTTTAGTGGTTGTCGGTGACGTACATGGCCAGTTTGAGCCGTTTGTTTCCATCTTGCAGCATGCAGGGTTAATTGACAAGCAACTCAATTGGATCGGTGCGCGTACCCGTTTGATTCAAATGGGTGATATTTTGGACCGAGGCCCTTCGGCTAAAGAAGCGGAGCTCTTGCTGGACAAAATTCAACATCAGGCAATGCAAAGCGAAGGCGAAGTAATCCGGTTGGTAGGCAATCATGAATTGGAAATTCTCTTATCTAATTTTTCTATTTCCGGCTTGCAAGGAGTAGCGGCTATCCATCAACGCGATAAACTAACCAAGCAAGTTCTATCCGGTGAATTGCGGGCGGCCTATGCATATAA
Organism: uncultured Elusimicrobium sp.; assembly: GCA_902772695.1. GTDB lineage: Bacteria > Elusimicrobiota > Elusimicrobia > Elusimicrobiales > Elusimicrobiaceae > Avelusimicrobium. The sequence continues at coordinate 14,354 of CACYBL010000024.1, read as the reverse complement.
AGGGTTTTTATTTACACACGCCGGTGTGACCCAAAAACTATATAAAATTTTTCAACAACAACTTACGGATGCCAGTGCTTATAATGTCGCTGTACTGATTAATTTAATTTTTAAGGAATCTATCAAACACCAATTTTTTAAACATCCCATTTTTAACATCAGTATAAACCGTTCGGGTACAGATAAATTTGGTGGTATTTTTTGGGAAGATTTATTAGATTTGGCTCGGTCTTTTGTACAGAGTCCTGTCTGGCAGGTGGTGGGACATACACAAGTGGAGCGAATCGTTAGGGATGAAGTATTGCGCATTATTCCCGTAGATGTGGGACTGCATCGCCGGCAACAATATTTGGTCTTCGGTGATGATGGCATACCTAGAATATGTGAAGTCCCGCAACCTTGATTCCCCGTGTTTCTCCTTCAAAGAGTCATTCTCCCGTTGTTGCTTGGTTATTTAGTAAACTATTGGTATGGGATACCGCAAGTTACTGGTTGTTTCTTGTTGTGCTCCGTGTTCCTGCGCGGCTATCAAACGGCTGGTGGAAGACGGCGTGGAAGTTGCTGTTCTATTTTATAATCCTAATATTTACCCGCAAGCAGAATACGAAAAGCGCCGTGATGAACAAGCGCATGTTTGCCGGCTGTTGGGAGCGCATTTTGTAGAATTGCCTTATGAACCTACACGGTGGGAACAGGCCATTGAGGGATTGGAAAATGAACCGGAACGCGGGAAGCGTTGTTCGGTTTGTTTTTATATGCGGTTGCGACGGGCCCAAGAATATGCCAAGGCTCACCATTTTGATGCATTAACTTCCGTCTTTGGGGTCTCCCGTTACAAAGATTTTCATCAAGTTAACCGGGCCGCGCGCTGGGCGTGGATAAAAGGGGGGAAACCTTATTGGGCCAAGGATTGGCGCAAAGACGGATTGGAAGAATTACGACGAGCATTGATTAAAGAATTTGGCTTATATCAACAAACTTATTGCGGTTGTAAGTATAGTTTATCCAAGGCCAATATACACGGAGAGCAAACAACCAAATGAAACGTATTTGGATAAAGCGATTATTGATAGCAGGAGCCTGCATCCTTATTGGGGTGATTGGGTTGCATTTTTTGCTTAAAGCGGTGTCTGGTAGTGCCTGGATGCAACAAAAAATTGTAGATAAATTAACGGCGGCTACCGGGCGCGAAGTCCGTTTGGGTGATGTGCGTCTGCATTTGCTGGGAGTCAACATTACTGATTTCGCTTTGGCACAAGACGGAGGATTTGAACAAGGCGTAATGTTTCAAGTAAATCGGTTGCATTTGCGTTGGGCCTTGTTGCATTTATTACATGGGCAATTACATGTCAAAGCTGCACATATAGACGGAATTGTGCTGCATTTAGTTCGGGATGAACAAGGTAAATTGAATGCAGATTTAAATGGGGCCGAAACAACTCCTAATACCCAAAAAGAAGGTGCTTCTTTTAGTTTGCCGCTGGATGTCTCCGTTACTGAATTTTTGATTCGCAAGCTAACGGTTTCCTATACGGATAAGGCGGCTGATTGGAAAATTGGGTTTAACAATGCCGAGCTGTTGTTGCGGAATTTTAAATTAGACAAAGATTTTGAAATACATTTTTCTTCACAGGCCCGGTGGGAACAAAACGCCCAACCTTATGAGTGGTTACTGGAATTATCCGGCGTAGTGAATTTGGCTGATTTGGATTGGGCACAAGCTGCCGCTCAAATAAACGCATTTACCATACGCCACCAAAAAGAACAGTTGACCCTTTCCGGACGGGTCAATCACTTTGTACAACCGGATTTTGATCTTTCATTGCAAGGGAAAAATATTTCTAAACGCATATTAGCAGGAACCGCTTGGGAAGATGAAACTTTCTTAATAAAGCAATTTTCTACCCAGGCAAAAGGTAAGTTTTTACCAGAACAGGAAACGTTACAATTGGAGAATTTTTCCATCACGTTACCCGGCGTGCAGGCGCATGCTAACGGCCAGTTACAGTTTGCTCGCGCGGCCTATACGGTGTCCGCTGACTTGCAAGCCGATTTAGATAAATTAAAAGAGGGAATATCATCTACGGAACCCTATCAGTTAGCAGGAAATGTGCATCTTAAAATGAACACCACGCCGACTGATATGACGGCACATATGGAACTGTCGGAAGTACAAGTACAGGTCCCGCACACAGGTAAATTTTCTCAATTACAAGCCGCGTTAGACGCACAAGAACGGATGAATTTCAAAGGCGGAAACGGGGTTTTCGTTGCTCATGGGGAATTGAACGGAGAACCTTTTCAAACGACTTTACAGTGGACGCAGACGGTAAAAGAAATAGCGGCAAATTGGCAAGCTAAAGCGGAACGGTTGGTATTGCCGCCTTATTCGGCTGATAAAAAGAATTCAAAAGATTCTTCATCTGCATCTTCTTCTAATTCCACGGCACAGCCTTGGCCGTTGCCTCCGTTGTCCATTAAAACAGATGTTCAAATCGGCTCCTTGGATGCTCCGTATCTTAGAGGGAAAGCTCTCAATTTCCAAACAGATTTATCCGGAGTAACCCCAAAGTTGGATGGAGCTCATGGTACATTTTCTTTGGCTTTACAGGATGGAGAGATTACTGATTTGTATCAATTAACTGATTCCAACCGCATCGCTAAAATAATGTTTTTATCGCTCAACGTTGTCGGAAAAGTATTTAATAGTTTAGATGTATTATCTGTATTAAGTGGCCTGACCAATATCGGAAAATCTAAGGATCAAGAAGGAGAAGTAATCCAAATGATTCCCGGGGAAGACGGAGTGATGATACCCGTCAAAGTGCCGGCCAGTAAACGGAAAGTGGATGGACGGTTAGCATACGATAGATTTCGAACAGATATTTTGTTTGACGATGGAGTGGCCACCATAGAGACAGGAGAATTTATATCGGATATGATGTCTTTCCAAATTACAGGAACAAGTGATTTCAACACGGAAAAGCTAAATATGACAGTTCGCGCCGCCCCGGGTAAGCATGAAGCGGGCGGTATTATGCCGCTTACTTTGAAAATCGGCGGTACCGTTTCCGAACCCGAAGGGAATATGCGTTTAGTGAGTTCTGTGTCCTCGTTGGTGACACAAAGTGTAACTAATAATTTTGCATCGCGTGCGGTGAAGAAAGGGATTGGCGGAATATTTGGATTGTTCAGAAAAAAGGACCAAGAAAATACGGAGACCTCGGGAGAAGATACCGCAGTTCGCTAACGAAGCGGACGTTCGGTTGTATAATATATGATTTATTTTGCCCATCGCGGAGCCAGTGCGCTTCGTGTTCAAAATACAGTCGAATCTTTTGAGCTGGCCCACGCGCGGGGCGCGCGGTGTTTTGAATTGGATGTTCATATGCTTTCAGACGGTGCTTTGGCGGTTCATCACGATTATTCGCTGCTATCTGCAGTAGGAATCGACATCAAATTATCTAATATAACAAAAAAAGAATTAAAAAAATATCCGCTACAGAATCCGTTTACAAAAACTCCGGTTTTTGTCCCGCTTTTACAAGAAGTTTTGCCTGTTTTGTCTTGTTCGTTGGATATATTGAACATAGAAATTAAGAATGATGGTAATGTATATCCCGGCATAGAAAAAGCTTTAATAAATTTATTACGTGTGGAATATACAGACTTATTACCGCATATTTTATTTTCCAGTTTTGATTATGCTACGCTGGAGAGGTTACGTAGTATTTGGCCGCAAGCCCGTATCGGTTTGCTGACGCGGGCCTTTAATATAGAGGAAGCGGCGGCCTTGAAAGCCGAAAGCGTGCATATCAATCAAACACGTTTTACTTCGCAAATGGCGTGTGTTTGCCATCAGAACGGTTTAAAAATCTATGTGTATACTGTTAATGAACCTTCCCAGGCACAGGATTTACAAAAGGCCGGGGCGGACGGCATATTTACAGACAATGTACATCTTTTTATATAATCTTGCCCACAAAAAACCCCGCCTTTCGGACGGGGTTTGCAGAAACTGGTTTAATTAATAATTGTAACTTTCTTCGCTAGAGGAGCTGGAAGAACTTTCTCCCTGCATACCGTAATATTGTTCGGGAGTATAGCGTTTGGGTTTTTCCCATAAACGTTTTTCCTTTTTATAGTCGGAAGCTGCCGGATTCCCGGGGACTTTCGGTTGTTGCCGTTCATCAAAGAAATAAACATTCTTTTCCGTTTCCGGCACCACATTAAAAATGTACTCCGATTCGGCGGTTGGAGGGGCTTCACGGCGTTCTTTCTCGGCTTCACGACCGACATCTTCCAGATAGTCTTCTTCGGTGAGATAGATTTTCCGGTTATAGCGGGGATCCTCTTCCGGATTATTGGTAGCACAGGCCGTTAACAGGGTCGTACAATACAGTAAAACTGTTAATCTTATAAGCGTTTTCATAGTTTCTCCTTAAATTTTTCGTTCACCAGATGATATAATGTTTTCCAGCAGAACAGCAAGTGTTACCGGACCTACTCCGCCGGGGACGGGGGAGTATGAAATGCCCGCGGATGCTAAATCCGTTGCGATGGCATCTCCACATAACGTCTGGTTAACCCAATTGGTGGAAATATCAATAACAATAGCTTCGCGTTTAAGCCATTTAGTTTGTAAGAGAGCCGGTGTTCCGGCTGCAGAACAAATAATATCGGCGTTTTGTACAGCGCGCGGTAAATCGGTATGAGAGTGACAAAGAGTGACGGTGGCATTTTTACAGGATAATAAGTGCGCCAACGGACGGCCCACCGTAGAGGAACGGCCGATAACAGCCACTTGTTTACCATCCAGCGGAATATGATGAAACTCTAAGAGCCGTACGACCGCCATGGCTGTGGAAGGAACAAACCCCGGCAAGGATTGTATCTGTTGCCATGTTTTACACAAAAACAAATGTCCTAAATTAGAGGTGGACATTCCATCAATATCTTGAGCCGGATTTAAATAATCAGCAAAATTGCTTTCAGCTAATTGCGACGGTAATGGCCGTGGAATAAGTACAGCATCTGTTTCCGGGCTCTGGGCTAAAGCCTGCACGGAGTGGATAAATCCGGAAGTGGGAGTATGGTTATCTAAATCGAACACATGGGTTTCTATTCCCAGCGATTGAGCAGCCGCTACTTCTTTCTGTAAGTATAGACGGGCGGCATAATCATCTGCTGATCCTAGGGCACACAGACAAATCGGCCGACCTAATTTTTGTCGTACAATATCCGCCCGTTCTTTTAACGAGGAGCGAATTTGCTGCGCAAGCGTTTTTCCCTCTAATATCATAATAGGTATTTTACTAAAAAAAGCTCTTCTTGTTTGTTTTATGCCGTTAAGACAAGAACCCAATCCCGTCCCAGAAAAAGCTGCATGCTGTGTGCGTAAGCCCGGTTATAACGAACAAAATATATACATTAAAATAGGGGAAAAAATTTTTATTCCTCGTCTATTTTAAGCATTGCCACGAAAGCTTCTTGCGGGATATTCAAACTGCCGATAGACTTCATCCGTTTTTTCCCTTCTTTTTGTTTCTCCAGCAATTTGCGTTTACGCGTAATGTCTCCGCCATAACATTTGGCAATAACGTCTTTGCGGAAAGCAGGAATCGTTTCGCGTGCAATCACTTTGCCGTTGACAGCGGCTTGTACGGCCACTTCAAATTGTTGTCGGCCAATCAATTCTTTAAGTTTGGCACATAATGCGCGGCCCATGGTTTGCGCTTTATCTTTATGGACCACTACGGACAACGCATCCACCGGTGAACCGTGCAGTAAAATTTCCATTAGCACTACATCAGAGCTTCTAAAGCCGGCTACTTCGTAGTCAAACGAGGCATACCCTTTGGATACTGATTTTAATTTATTATAGAAATCAATGACCATTTCTCCCATCGGCATTTCGTATTTAATAATTACGCGTTGGTTGGACAAATGGTCCATATTCATAAATGTACCGCGTTTTTCTTTAAGTAGCGTCATCACGCCATCCATAAATTCCACCGGGGTAACAATCGTAATATGAATCACGGGCTCTTTAATGTCAATAATATCACCGTGCGGCGGAAAGTTAGCCGGGTTATCAATGATTTTATACCCGGGGTCGTCCGGCGCATCTGGCAATGCTGCCAGTTCTTGCGGATGAGATTTCCTGGATGTAAATTTTACGTGATACACTACGTTAGGGCTTGTAGCAATTAAAGATAAATTAAACTCGCGTTCCAAGCGTTCCTTGACAATTTCAATGTGTAAAATGCCCATGAATCCTAAACGAAAACCAAAACCTAGCGCCTTGGATGTTTCGCTTTGATAGTGGAACGAAGAATCGGACAAATTCAGTTTTTCAAGGGCTTTACGCAGCAGTGGAAAATCGGTAGTTTCTACTGGGAAAATGCTGGCAAACACGACGGGCTTGGCGTCGGCATATCCGGGCAAGGCTGTTTGCGCCGGGCGTTCGGCCAAAGTAATGGTATCTCCCACTTTTACTTGGTGAATATCTTTAATACCAGCGACTAAATATCCTACCTCTCCCGCGCTGAGTTGTTCGCATTTGTGCAGTTGTTTGGGTGTCATGAAGCCGATTTCTTCCGTTTTGTAGGTAGCTCCGGAAGACATAAATTGTATGGTTTGCCCCGGTTTAATGGCACCGTCCACAAGCCGGATATACATGACCACACCGCGAAATGGGTCGTAATAAGAATCAAAAATCAGCGCGCGTAGCGGCGCATTTACATCGCCTTGCGGAGCAGGAATGTCCTGGATGATACGATCTAATAAATGTTCAATACCCATGCCTGTTTTGGCACTAACACGTTCGGCTTCTATAGGTTCGCGTAAAATATCCCACAGTTGTTCTTCTGAGGCATCAGCATCAGATTGGGATAAATCCACCTTGTTCATGACAGGGATAATTTTTAATCCTAAACTTTGTGCTAAATGTGCATGTGCTACAGTTTGGGCTTCCACGCCTTGAGAGGCATCTACCAAGAGGAGGACGCCTTCGCAAGCTCGTAATGAACGTGCCACTTCGTACGAAAAATCCACGTGGCCGGGAGTGTCAATTAAATTCAAAATATAATCTTTGTATGAGATACGCACAGCTTTGGCTTTAATGGTAATGCCGCGTTCACGTTCCAGATCCATACCGTCCAGTAGTTGGGCTTGCATTTTGCGTTTCGGTACGGTGCCGGTATCTTCCAAAATACGGTCAGACAGTGTGGTCTTGCCGTGGTCAATATGTGCTACAATAGAAAAATTACGAATTTTCATGTTGATCGTTTTGCTCAATAAGTTGCCGGATTTCTTCCGAACTGCCCATCAATAGGGCCGCCTGGGCTAAATCCGAACAATGTTCAAAATTAGAATTGCGAATATTATTTTTTACGCGTAGAAACATACGCGGTGTAACGGAAAGTGCATCTAAATTTAGTCCTAATAACAAAGGAAGCATCTTGGCATCGGAAGCTAATTCCCCACAAATACTGACGGTTTTTCCTCTTTTGTGTGCTGTTTGAATAATTAAATTTAATGTACGTATAACAGCTGGATGGCAAGGATCATACATGTGAGCAACTTCCTGATTGATACGGTCCACAGCTATTAAATATTGTATCAGATCATTTGTTCCGATGGAGATAAAATCAAGTTCTCCTATCATGCCGTCCAATGCTAACGCTGCCGAAGGCACCTCAATCATGGCGCCGAGTGCAATTTTGTTGGTGGGATGTTTCCCATGTTCAGCAAATTCGTGTAGGATTTCATTGAAAGCACGGCGGACATGCCGCACCTCTTCTACGGAAGAAATCATGGGAACCATAATATGTACTTGAGCCGGGACTTCGCAAGCCGTGCGGATAATAGCCCGTAGCTGAGTGCGTAGTAAATCCGGATTTTTAAGAAGTAACCGGACTCCGCGGCATCCCATGAAAGGATTGTCATCTTGATCAAATTCATCCAGCGGGAAATCGGGCATTTTATCTGCACCCAGATCGGCCAAACGGATTGTCACCGGGCGCATGTCAAAGCGTTTGGCTACTGCCAGGTAAACGTCGTGTTGTTCTTCTTCAGTAGGCGGTAGCGGGGTGCCCATAAAAACAAATTCGGTACGTAACAAACCTAGCCCGTCCGTAATTAAATGCTTGTTGGCTTTGGTGTCGGTCCGTGGGTCATAATTCACAAAAAGTTTAACAGGATGCCCGTCTTGCGTGATAATCGGCAAGTGATTGATAGTTTTTAATAGCGCGTCTGTTTTTTTAATATCGCGTTGGATTTTGCGGTAATTGGAAAGCGTGTATCGGTCCGGATTGATGACCAGGAGGCCGTTCTCTCCATCAATGATGAGCATATCTCCTGCGTGCACATCTTTGGAAGCGGTTGCCAAGCCCACTACCGCGGGCAAATTTAAACTCTGTGCCAACAAAGCCGTATGACTTGTTTTCCCGCCAACGTCGGTACAGAATCCTAAGATATGATTTTCCTGTAAATTGATTGTATCGGAAGGGTATAAATTATGAGCTACAAGCAGGGATGACTTTGTGATTGTGGGTAGAAATTTTGCTTTCCCTTCTTCCAAATTATTGGCTAAACGCTTTCCAACATCAAAAAAATCATTACGGCGTTCTTTAAAAAATGGGTCTTCTATTTTATTGAATGAAGAAGTCAATTCCTGTAAAGTAAATAAAATGGCTGCTTGGGCAGATAGTTGTTCTTTTTGAATTTTATGTAGAATTGTTTTGTGAAAAGCCGGATCTTGCAAAATTAATTTATGGGTGGACATTAGATTGGCATACTCCGTGCCAAGAGTATCCAAGACTTTCTTTTCGCATTGGTCTAACTCAGCCAAGGTCTTCTGCATGGCTGCTTGTATTTTTTTAGTTTCAGCCGGGATCTCATTCTCACCGATATATTGTCGGGAAAGAGCAAAACTTTCTCCAGGCAATAAAACGGCCGGCCCAATAGCTACTCCCGGGCTGGCGGCGACTCCTTTTAAAACAAGCATCTAAAAGTCCTCATTAAATTTATTTTCAAAAAGTTGTTTAATCGCGGCGGCAGCTTCCTTTTCGTCGGGGCCTTCAGCGATTAGGGTTAATGTGGATCCGTATTCCGCAGCCAGCATCATTACCCCCATAATGCTTTTGGCATCTACGCTTACATCGTCTTTAGATAAACTCATGGCACTAACGAAACTGCCTGCTGTTTGGGCAATTAAAGCCGCGGGCCGTGCATGTAAGCCAAGTTGGTTAGTAATTTTTAAGTTGTGTGTTACCATGTAAAATCTCCTGTTACAAATAGCACACTAAGTTGAATATAATTACTGCAGACATATACAGATACATATTGGGGATGCGTAAACGTCGCGTAATAAAACTAATACATACAAAGAACAATATAATAACCGCACGTGTAATAAACTGCACATCCATTGCTTCAAAATCACGTAAATAGTAATAAATTCCAAGTGCGATCATTCCTACAGTAAGCACGAGTCCTATCTTTTTGGCGTTGTAGATGGTCCGGTTCCAATCAAAGCGAGTTAAGCCAAAACAAGCATTTCCATCCGACAGATAGCTGATTTTTAATCCAACCCATTTAACAAACAAAGCTACCGTATTAAATGCCACGAAAGCGGCAATGCTGGCTGCTAGCAAATAGGCCAGGGGCGGACGGTCATCCGCCTGCACTTCAAAAACGTGTAGTCCCAGTAACAGCCAGATGAACAAAGCTAAAAGCAAGGTTAACGGTTTCAAAGTTCCCCAAAACAAGCGGTCTCCGATAGATGCCGTAGTAATAGAAAGGCCGCGTTTAATAGAACCCCATTCGTTCGTTTCTTCGTTAAATTCAAGCAATGTTTTGGCGTGAACAATATGTTCTTCCTGCTTGGCAAGGGCTCCAAAACAAAAAGATGCTATTACCGGCTGCGTATTAAAGGTGCTTAAATAACGCTCCACCACAGAGGGTAAGGCTTCTTTGTCATGTTGGTAAAGCCGTCTTAAAAAAGGCAACATGACAAATAACAAGCCCAGGTTTTGATATTTTAAATAATTCCACCCGGTTTGTAAGAAAAAGGAACGTAAGAAAAAAGTTAACTGTTGTTTGAAAGTCATTGTTACCTCTGCTTTAACCGGAATTCTTGGATGAGCGAAGCAAGCCCAATCCATGGCACGGCCATATAAGCAAATTGGCAGGCAAAGAAAGCTTTTGCCGGGATATGAGGAGTTAATATACTCATGATGTATTCACTCATCGCAACAAAACTGGAAATGAGAAGAAAGTTAACGGCAAAACAGGTGGCCAATTCTAAAAACACGACTCGGTTAATATAAGAGGGATGTTGTTGAATGCGTTTTTCCCACAAAGACAGAACTCGTACCCGGTGTTTACGGATATTGCGTTCAGCATGAATAAATAAAAGAGCCCCTAATACACCCCATATAAAAGCATAACAAGGAGCGGTCCCTTGCGCACATAGGGCCATCGACACGGCACAGCACACTACCGCACTGGGAGGAAGTATCGCCCCCAGGGGGTTGATGTCTGTAAATAGCAATTCCGTAAATAAACCGATTTGAATACCCAACATCCAGTCCCCGGTAACTAACGCAAATAACGGCCCGGCAATTACTCCGCGGGAGAATGTTAATTGAAAAGCGTAGGTCGTATCTAGCTCTAATAGAGCAGCTAACAGACAGAGTAGAATGATCTCGCCGGTCATTGGATCACCTCGTTTACGGATACGGATGTGGCATTCGGAACGGCACGCGTTTCAATGGAAATGCCTAAATCACGTATTAATCGTAACAAATGTTTATCTGCATCATCCAAAAAAACATTGTCAGCCAGCTTTTGGGCACCTTCCTTAAAGTGCATTCCGCCTATATTTACCGAAGGAACATTAATGCCTTCAGTGATTAAATCGGTAAAATCTTGCAACGAATCCATCAACAGAAAAATACGCCGTTTAGAACGGCTGGCGTGCTGGGCAATCTCAATGGCGTCCAAGATAGACAATTCATACTCGTATGGCAAACTTAAGCGCAATAACCCGGGGTTAAGTGAATGGCTGTTCCTTTTTGTGCGCGGGATCACTACCTCGTCCACATTAAGCTGTGGTAACCAGGCCTGTACAATTTGACCGTGAATTAAACGGTCATCCACACGCGCAAAAATGATAGGCATCAGATTCCTTTAATTAAGAGTTCCGTTGCATTAATGACGGCACGCTTGCCATCGGCTTCAATTTTTTCTGCTAATTCTTTAGCTGTTAATTTTTTACGGCTGTTGATGGCCGTGAGTAACATGCTTAAATTAAGCCCCGTTATAACGTGGCAGTTGGAAAAATCTTTACTGGCTGTCAGAGAAATATTAGTTGCACTTCCACCGAAAATATCGGTAAGAATTAAAGCCCCGTCTGCACAAGCCGCTAACGTCTTTTTCAGTTTTTCCGCTTCTTGTTGAACAGAGGACGTGGCTGTAACAGCAAAAGTAGCAAAACCGTCATCTGCGGGCTTACCGATAATTTGGGAGGCCGTGTCCAACATTTCTTTGGCCAGATTGCCGTGAGTTACTAAAATAATTTTTACCATATTACACCCCTATATCTCTATGAAATTCTGAAGCACTAAGTCTTAATTTATTTAAATACTCCGCCAATTTATGAGCCATAAATACACTACGATGTCTTCCGCCGGTACAACCCATAGCAATGGTTAAATAACTCTTGCCTTCCTTGATGTATTTAGGGATTAAATATTTAATCAAGTCGGCAAATTTTTCTGCAAATTCCCTAGACTCCTTAAAAGACATAATATAATTTTGTACGGCCGGATCCAAGCCCGTTTTCTCTTTTAGGCCTTCTACATAGTATGGGTTGGGCAAAAACCGCACATCCATCACGATGTCACATTCTTTGGGCAAGCCGTATTTAAACCCGAAAGACATTACCGAGATCTGCATATCTCCGGCGCGTGTAAGCGATAAAAGCGAAGAGAGTTTTTCTTTCAGTTCTCCCAGTTTCAGATCGGATGTATCAATGATTTCATCGGCCAATTTTAACATCGGAGCCATAGCATTGCGTTCATGGGCAATGGCTGCCACTAGCTTTTTGTGAATGGGATGTTTATGCTTCGTTTCGGAGAACCGTCGGATTAAACATTCGTCTGAGGCATTTAAAAAAATAACTTTTACTGAAAAATCATTTTGGGTTAATGCTTTAAGCAATTTTGGCATTTCGCGCAAGCGGTCTTTTTCGCGCACGTCCACCCCCAGGGCAATATCGCGGGTGGCGTCATTTTGCCTGACGTAAGTAACAAAATTTTCAAATAGAGCCAATGGCAAATTGTCCACGCAATAAAAACCCAAATCCCCGAACATCTTAAGGGCTTGGGACTTTCCTGCCCCGCTCATCCCGGTAATGATGAAAAGACGTTTTTTTTCATTTAGCATGGGTTTTGCCATTTCCTTTTTTCATTTTATCTAAAATCTTTTGACTAAATTCTTTGGCGGAAAAAATACCTTGACTTTTGAGCTGCTGATTCAGAGCTGCTACTTCAATGAGTACCGCTAAATTCCGCCCGGGTGTTACCGGTAATCCCAACGAAGGAATTTCTACCCCTAGAATATCGGTTGTCTTTTGTTCTACTCCCAAACGGTCCAGGGGTTGTTTGTTGGGGGAAGTCAGTACGACTTCCATATCAATTTTTGTCTCATCTAACGTGGACCCTACCCCAAATAAAAGAGGTACATCCAATATACCCAACCCGCGAACTTCCATGTAATGCTTTAACATAGTAGGGCAAGAACCAATCAAATACCGTCCGCGGCTTTTTTGAATTTCTACGACATCATCGGCTACTAAAATATGTCCGCGTTTAATTAATTCCAAGGCGCATTCGCTTTTTCCGATACCTGATTCACCACGAATGAGCACTCCCATCCCGCTTACATCTACCAAAACGCCGTGCACGTGAGTAACCGGAGCCAATTTTTCATCTAAGAAACGGGAAAATTCAGCCACAAAAGCAGACGATTCCATGGCTGTTTTCAAGACAGGAACGTCAGCTCCCAGACAGGCTTTGCGTACGGCGGGAAGCGGGGTTAAATCTGCCGTCATGATGACACAAGGAACGGCCCCCTCGCTAAGCATTTTAGTTACATTGGCGCGAAGACGCGCTTTGTTCTCTTTTTGGCAGAAGGCGTGTTCCCCGCGGCCAAATACTTGCACAGAGTTCGCCCGGAAGTTATCCAAATGCCCTCCAAGCGCAAGGCCGGGCCGGTTGACGCTCCCTAAGGTAATCTCGCGTTGGATGTACCGCTTGCCGCAGACCAACTCCAGGTTAAGTCGCTTAACCTGGAGCAGTTCTGCTACGGTAATGGATTTGGTAAATTCCATGGTAATGCTTTATTTCTTTTTAATGGGTTTGATGAGCCCAAAGGTTCCATCTAACCGTTTGAAAATCAAATTGATTTGTTTGGAATCTTCATCTAAAAAAATCCAAAAAGAATACCCAAGCCGTTCCATTTCATAGGCAGCATCTTCCGGATTCATGGGTAAAACTTCCACCTGTTTGATGACGGAAAATTTGACATCGGCTTGCGGCATCATTACGGCATCAGCAAACGGATCTATCTCCATAGCCTTCACCGATTTTTTACCGGCCTTGCGGGATTTCGCTTTATTTTTAATTTTTTTGGCTTGAGCTTCGGCTTTCACGGCAGCGGCATCAATGGCTTTATATAAATTGCTTTCTACCGCACTGGCACTAATAGTAGTTTTTGCCCCGGTGTGCAAAACAATTTCCGCTTTTTGATAAATTTTCTTTTCTACCGAAATAAACACTTGTGCGGAAACAATATTATCAATGAAGTTTTCTACTTTCCCCACACGCGTATTGATAAATTCTTTAATGGCCGCAGTTAGTTTAATATTTTTGGCCGTTATTTTAATATCCATAATTCCTCCGATAATTGGTTACGGGTTTTTTGCTCCGTAAATCTATTAAATCATTATAAAGGGCGGCTGTCAATCGCACGCGCGGACGCGCGTAGAGAAACTGCCCGTATACGAGCGGATAACAGATCAAAAAATTCTAGATATCTTTGATGGCCTCCCAACGAAGCGGATGTGTTATAGTGTAGCGGGAAAAGTTATAAAAATCAAGCGTAAGCGGGATAAATGATTAAAAAACACACCCCACTTTGTGAGTGGGGTGTTTGACAAAAAGTAAACTTATTTGGCGTTTACCATTTTGGCTCTGGAGATATCGCCTTTTTTGTCTAAGAAATACAAGTATCCTTTTTCTTTTTTGATACCGCATTTTTCGACTTTTTTCGGTTTACCACCTTTT
>CACYBL010000023.1 GCA_902772695.1 uncultured Elusimicrobium sp. | reverse complement strand
TTCTGCTTAACCGGGTTAAGCCCGTACCTTTACCCCTTGCGGGACTACTACCGCTCTTGGCGGGTTTAGATTTCACCGGGTATCATTTGGCTAATGCCAAATGATACCTTGTTGCGTTATTTTTGCTTGTCTTCCAAAGCTTTGATAACGTAGGCAAAATCCCGTATCGGAGCTTGCAATACTTGCGCCGATTGAGCAACCGCGCTGTACAGCGCACCGGCCAATTTGGACAAGTTTTCTTCTTTCGTACCAATGGTAGCGAGTTGTTTAACTTGAGCCTCATCGTACCAGACTCCCTCGGAATAGCAAGCACGCAGCTTCAAAGCCGCATTCTTCTTCTGGAAATCAACCAACGCCTTGGCTACGGCAGCGATATCGCCACCTACGGCGATAGCGGTCGGCCCTTGAAAGAGTTTTCCGTCCGCTCCTTCAATTTTGGCTTGACTGATTGCATGTTCCACAATAGCGTTGCGTTCCACGCGGAATTTAGCTCCCGCCGGTGCAAGCGCTTGGCGCACGGCTTCCATATCGGTAAACTTCAAGCCCTGATAGGCCGTGAAGAACACCGTGCCACCCGTGGTAATTGCAGAAGCAAGGTCTTGCGACTTTTGTTTCTTTTGGTCTTTTGTCAGGTTCATTTTATTGCCTGTTTTTTTATCGAAAACCACTGTCATTTCCTTGCTTTTAGAGCAGAGAAAACGACAGCCACAGATCCCCCTTCCTTCGTTTACCGTCGGAGGGAATCATGGTTCTCGTTAAAATCGGTTTAATTACTTCTTTTTTATTTTATCAATAAAAGTTGCCAATTGCAAACATTTTTGCAAACGTTCTATCCGCAACTCTTAAAAATATTATAACAAAATCATTTGGCACGCGCAAGCCCCGCAAGCGAATTTTGGGCACCAACCAAGTTATGGTTTAAAGTTGCAGTATTGCCCGCTTACGCTACTGCACCCCAGACTTTTACACAACTTCTGCCCACGAGCAGTACCCTTCGGGTAGCATAACCAGTAATCTCTTTCAAATGCCCAATAAACGTGCGTTTCACCGGAATCATAACCAAATGGATGCCAGGTGACATGACAATACGTTCCACCGCAACCAATTGCGTAAACCTCTCCATTAACCGATGAGGTACCTGATACAAGCATAACGCTATTGTTGTTTAGTAGCCGCGCCCCCGGGAAATCAACCGCCAATTCCGTAAAATCGGTGGTGTAAGTGCCATTAGCAATCTTGTACGCCTCTTCCGCATCCCGGATGTGGCGCATTTGGGGAAAACCTGATTTAATTTTCGCTTTATCCACCGCCAACCGGTATTGCGGCACAGCTACAGCGGCCAAAATACCGATAATAAGTACCACTACCAACAACTCTATAAGCGTAAAACCTTTTGTACGACTCTTGCTTTGCGACATGCGAGCTCCTTTGCCAAATTAGATAGAAAGATTTTAGCAAAAAAAGCGAAGTCAAACTCTTTTAATTTACACAACGACAAACAGCACAAAAAATAACCCTCGGCTATGTGCCGAGGGCTTAAAGATACAACAAATTATTATCTTATCTGTGCACATCTACACTGCGGCCTTCTTCCTGACAAGGAACAAAACCGGAAAAAACCCTCTTCCGGTCATTGAGCAGATCCTCATGGGTTTGGAAACAAAACTGATATGCTTGATAAGATAGTCCGCTCGGGCATTCTACCAGGAAAGTGTACTGATGCTGATGCCAATACCACATCTTAGGAGATTTATCTATGTATCCTTCATGTATGGAGATCTCCCATTTGACTTGATTCAAAGAAACTGCCTGACCCGATTGGCATTGCTCATTATACGTCGTCAACAACGCCGTCTTTGTTTGTGAGAAGCGGCCTGTGTGATACGGGTCTTTGTTAAAAACATCTTTCAATCTTGATTCTGAATTGGCACATCCCTTCCGGTAATCGGCCAACATCTGTTGGACCTCTTGCTCTTCCTTTTGCTGTTGGGCCCTCTTTTGCTGGGCTTGGGCTTTTCTCTGTCGGTTCTGTTCTTGTTGCAGTTTATCGGCACGGGCTTGTTGTTTCTGAATGGTTTGCTCTTGTTGTTCAATCGTTTGTCTGAGCACAGTTTGCACCAAATTCAATGAATCAATTTGATGTTGAAATTGCAAATTCTGTTGAGACAACCGGGCATTGTCTAAATTTAATTGGCCGACTTGACCCATCAATTGGTCTTGATATCCTTGCAGATAAGCATTGGCCACGCGCAACGAATCTATTTGCGCTTGTTGTTGTTGGATTTGCGTTTGCTGCGTCGCAATAATCTCTTTTTTAGATTGGGCATATACAGATGTAGTACTTAATACACCGGCTAAACATATCATACTAATAATTTTTTTATACATTTTTTGTCTCCTCTTTTTTATTCTAAAAAATACAAGAAACAGCGACAAGGGTCAAAAGGCCTACTATACTCCTGGGACTTCTTTCCCTACGCACGCCTTGTTTGCTACAATATGTATATGAAATCTACGAGTGAAAATGTACAACATCCACAAGCCCCGTTGCCGGAAAACTTCGTGCAGAAGTTACCGGAGGCTTTTGCAAACGACGGAGAGATTATTCATAATGCGCGCAATCAAATTCGTGTATTTAACATAAACGGACACAAAATCAATGTAAAAAAGTTTTGTATTCCACCCATCGTAAACCGCATTTTGTATTCTCTCGGATGGCGTACGCCCAAAGCATTAACTACATATCGCAATGCACAAGAGATTTTGAAGCGCGGTTTCCATACACCCGCCCCGTACGGCTACCGAATTGAACGTAACGGCGGACTTATCAATTTTTCATATTTTATAAGCGAACAAATGGAAAACATGCACCAAATTCGTGACGGAGGGAACGACCCTGCTCTTATCAAAGCGGTAGCCGCTTATACCGCGCAACTGCATGCAAAAGGAATGTTTCATCGCGATTTTACACCTGGGAATATCCTTTACCGCGTGGAAAACGGGACTTATTATTTTACGCTCGTTGATATTAACCGTTTCCGCTTTTTTGACGGGCCAACACCCCGAAAATTCGTATTACGCAACTTGATGCAACCCTTCCC
>CACYBL010000022.1 GCA_902772695.1 uncultured Elusimicrobium sp. | reverse complement strand
GAAAGCGGAGAAGAATTTGTCCGCAGCTTGCGTTTACCTACACATTTTACGCAAGAAATTTTGGGGGCCTGGAAAATTTCCCAGGAAAAATTAAGTCCTTTGTCCTCGTTATCCTTGACCAAACAACGGATTTTACAAGCCGTTTATCCTGCATTACCGACAAGTGCATTGGAACCTTGTGTCATCCAAGGGAAAGAATTAAAAGACAAAGGTTTTGCCGGACGGCATATTGCGGCCGCTCTGACGCAGGTTCGGCGTGCACAATGGGAAGGAAAAGTTAAATCCAAACAGGAAGCACTAAAATTATTAAAAAAATAACATATGTGAAAACCCGGAAAAAGATTCCGGGTTTTTTATAAAAAAAATTTGCTAAAATACAAGTATCTCTTTTAGAGGAGTTATTATGCAAACTTGTCGCTCAGGTTTTACTTTAATAGAACTATTGGTAGTTGTATTAATTATTGCCGTATTGGTCGGACTTGCATTGCCCAATTATATGAAAGCGGTAGAGCGTTCCCGTATGATGGAAGCCGTTACGCTCTTGGATAATATTGCTATGGCTCAACAGCGTAAGTTTATGCAGTTCCACCGTTTTATAACGAGCTTTACTTCATTAGATATTGCTTTGGCCAAGGCTACGGCTTCTTCCATTTATTATACACGGGGCGACGATTCCACCACGGGAGTTCACGGAAATGGCTTTGCTTTGGTGTTATATCCGTCTAATTCTTACGATACCGGCTACGCTGAAGCAATTCGTTATATTGATGGAGCGGAAATTCCGTATCAGTATACTTTAAGGCGGATATACAGTAGTTCCGATACTACTTGTATGAGTGAGCAGGAAAATGGACAGGCATTATGTATGGATTATTGCGGAACGGATGCTCCCGCCTCGGCTTGTTGCAGCAACGGATTGATAGGTGAGTGCCAGTAGGAAATTGTTTTCTTATAAAATCCGCCTGAAAGGGCGGATTTTTTATGCCTTTTTACTTAATTTTCATCAATTAGCCTAAAATAAAAATCCATCCGTTTGTTTTAACGGATGGATTTAGAAAACTTTTTGGTTGTTCAGTTAATTTCTTTGATTTCTACTTCAAAAGTAAGTTCTTTGCCGGCTAACGGATGATTGAAATCTAACACAACCTCTTTATCTGTAATTTCTTTTACAACAGCCCGAAATGTATGCCCGGCGTTGCTGGCGCCAACCATATCGCCTACTTTTAAATTTTCCGCTCCGCTGATAGATTCTTTGGGAACACGGCGGATTGCTTCTTCTAATACTTTACCATATCCTTCTTCCGGGGAAACTTTAACAGTTTTTTTATCTCCAATCTTCATCCCCGTTAATTCCTTTTCTAATCCTGGGATAATGTGGCCGGCTCCGTGGGTGTATTCCAGCGGACCGCGCCCGGTGGATGTGTCCGCTACTTGACCATCTACCGTCAAGGTGTAATCAAATTTTACTTTAGAACCTTCTTTAATCATAAATGTCTCCTTGGCCCGCTTTTGGGGCAGCAATATATTGTAACAGTTTTTTATATTTCACGTGAATTTTTTATAACAATTCTAAAACGGGCTTTTAATAAATTATTTTTTTAGTTATAATGAGTATTGTAAGTGATAAGAAATTCCTTATACTATATGATAGTGGAGGGCTTATGAAAAGCCGAGGTTTTACATTAATTGAATTGTTGGCGGTAGTGTTAATTTTGGGTGTTTTGACAGCTATTGCTATGCCGCAGTATCGGCGTAGTGTGGAGCGGTCTCGTTTGGCGGAGGCCTATCAGATGTTGCCTTCCATATTTGATGCACGGGAACGCTTGATTACGGAACGGGGCCTTTCTTGGCCTTCCCGGGGGGTGCCTCTTTGGACCGAGCAAATTACTTTCCCTAAATTAGATATTGAAATGAAAGGATGGGCAGGTTCCAATGTTCACATGTGGGAAACTGACAATTTTACTTATTACTTATTCCGTCAAGTTCTTCTTTCTCCGAATGGACGGGTAGGGCAGCCGGTGTCTGCCCAGTTTAAGCGCGGAGGGAATTTGTTTAGGAACACGGTTATTTATTACGACGGAGATAAATTTTTTTGCCAGAAT
>CACYBL010000021.1 GCA_902772695.1 uncultured Elusimicrobium sp. | reverse complement strand
TTTTTTTTTTTTTTCCAACCGGCCCGCAGAACGGATAGGATATCCACTCCCCGGTGTTGGTAAAAACGTTTATCTTCTCCTGCAACTGCCGCAGCAATAAACCAGGGCGATATCTCCCCTAATGTGACGGGGAAATAATAGGTATCACGATTTGACAAAAAACCCCGGATAGGTTGTCCATTGGCGTCGTAGATTTGTTTAGAAGGCAACAAAAGATCTTCTCCCCCGACACACCAACTGCAGGGGAGAAGAAAAAACAAAACAAATCCAAGTAATTTTTTCATTATTCAATGATTAGCGTTTCCGTAGTATTTCTCCCGAAAAGACCAGGATCATACATTAAGCTGGCCCACGCACACGGGTAACTAAATGTCCCGCGTGAAACGGCACTAATCATGTAGGTGAATGTATGTGTACCTGCCGGTAAATAATCGGCAAAAGCAGCAATTCTATCATCATAACGTTCAACACGACCAAAAGGAGAATTGGTATTTTCCCCTCCTACAGGCCGTGCTTCCGTAGCTAGCGAAGTATTTACAATTTCTACTCCGGCAGGAATAAAATCTTCCGCTACTACAAAATGACGGGCTGCTGCACTACGTAAGGTTAATGTTACGTAATAGCGCTGGCCGGCTTGTAGTCGGCGTACCTCTACTCCGTCCAACGTGGTGATCCGGCGGGAGACTTCAAAACCGGCCTGTGCAGGGGTCAGATATGCTTGTGGCGTATATGTTTGCCAAAGCGTATAATACAACGTACCAGCCCCATTTTTGGATAATCTTACCCTAGCCTCCGTACTGTTAGCATATGCCCGATCAAAAGGAAGTGTTTGGTTTTTTTCTTCCAAAGTACGGCCCTGGAAAGAGGCTGTTAGGCCAGGAATTCCGTTCCACTCTGTTTGCGCTGTAAAATCAGGGACTTGGGCCTCAACGGTTTGATAGTAGCGTTGTAGCGCACCTAAAACTATCGCATTTTCAGCGGTAGAATTCCAATGCCCTTGCGCATTGAGTTGGTTTAATAACCACGAGACTACTTTAAATGCATCTTCAAAAGGTTGTTTGGCCGTCAACAAAGCATCCAAAGCTAATGCTGTAACCGATACATCTGTCAAATGTAGCCAAGGCATAGAAGACGACATAGTAAAATAGGCCCTTTGAGGTGTATATGTAATCTGATTGCGTAATTGTTGTGCCAAGGTTTGTTTAATAAATTCGGTCCGCCCGGCCGCCTGCGCCCCTTTTAACAAATAAGCCACTGCAGGAAACGGCAGTGTATTACGACGGGCAAAAAGCACATTGAAAGCCGCGGCGGTTTGTTTTCCGTATAAGGCCAATACGTATACATTATACGCACGAACTGTTTCCGTTTCCCTATTTGCATAATCAAATGCACGCATTTGATTCTTTTCAAAACATTTTTCTAACCAATTTACTGCCGCCTGCAACGATCTATCCGGCACAGTAAACCCCGCTTGGCGTGCCCGATAAGCCGTCTCCAACACATAAGCAGTTACGTATGGATCCGGCCGAGATTCTTTCCAATAGCCAAAGCCACCCGAGAAATGTTGATAATCCGGTATATGATTCAAAATTTCTTGCGCTTGTTTTTTAAAATCAGCTACATCTGCCAATTTAAAATCTTTTACCAATTCTGCGCTAGAAATCACTGGCTGTATCTTAGACATCTGTTGTTCCAAACAATCATACGGATATACCATCAAATATGAGATGGCTCCTTTGAGATTTAACAAGGCAGTAGAAGCCAACGAAGTACCTACGTGATTATTCGCCAGCAGACTTAAGTGACTGGGCTGATCTAATAATTCTTCTTTAGTACTTTCAGTCGCTCCGTACAACATCAATGTTTGAGGTTGTTCCACCGGATTCACTGTAATTTCTGTTTTTACCCCATCGGCCTCTCGTTTTCCGTTTACTCGAAAGATAACCTGTGCCGGTTCCATACGTGTAGCACGGCACGGCCAGGTAATTTCTTTGGCCTGACCAAGCGGCACTTGTATTTTTCTTGCATCTCCTTCCGAGAGTTCCACCCCTCCCTGTGAAGCGGCTTGTACAGTTAATTCCCCTTTCTTATCCTCATAGTTATAAACTATAGCACTACACAAGAATTGGTCATTTAGATGAACCACTTTAGGTAAATTAGAGGTAATCATCAGTGGTTTAGATACTTTAATTTGTGTTTGTCCGGCACCGAACTCTTGTTCACGGGCAGCTACCGCCATTATACGAAAGCGCGTCAAATTATCCGGTAATTTGACCCTTACACTGGCCCGGCCTTTGGCATCCGTCTGCACTTGGGCTTGAAAATACGGAACAAAAGAGAAACGGCTCCGTAAATCTACCCCTCCCAACTTAGCAAAAGCAGAACCGCCACCGCCACGATTTTCTCCTTTTTCACCAAAATTACGTTGTCCAATCACATAAGGACGGTTATCAGCTGTAAATACGGATAACAACCGCTTTGCATAAAAATCACTAAACGGATCAGGTGTTTTGTAATCGGTCAAGGCCAGAACACCTTCGTCCACCACAAATAAGGTGACCTCTGCCGGCACTCCTTTACGGCCAAGTTGAGTAGCTATTTTCACGGTTGCTTCTTCTCCGGGACGATAGTGTGTTTTATCCGTATTAACTGTTACTTGCATTTTTTTAGATTCCGGAGCAACAGTCAAATGCACATAACCCATCTTCCCCTGTGGCTTTCCCAGGTCCACTCCATCAGCAGACACCGGAGCTGCAGAACGGCCGCGAATTAAAGTAACACTTACATAAACATTGGGTAAGTAATTATCCTTTATCGGAACTTCAATATAATCCGCTCCACCTTTTAAGGTAGTCGTCCAAGCATCTAAAATTCCCTCACGTTCTACTGTCACCAGAGCCAACGCTTTATCATAAGGGGATTGCACGCTGATGCGCGCTTTCTGGCCCGGACGGTATGTGTTTTTATCTTGTTTGAGTATTAAAATATCGTCATCTCTTTGAGCCCAAGCCGGACCGTCTTTTCCATATACCATTACCTCAAATCCGCCCTGCACAGTATGACCGGCTTGATCTTGGGATAACAACGTAACGTAATACCGTCCGCTTTGGGCTGGCGTAAAAGAAAAAGCATAGCCGGCTTCCGGTACTTCAAAATGCTGGGAGGGAAGTTCAAACACTTCTTTTTCACTAACCCACTCCAACCGTCCGGATAACCCGACCTTACGTATACTGTGCCATTCCTCTTTACGAATTTGGGCAGTTACATGCGCCCGGGTACGTTTGCCTTGCGGTGTAACGGCCACAATATCCGCCGATACAGGTTTATTGACTTGAGCATAACCCTCCGGTAATTTACTACCTAGGTAAAAAGCTGCCGGATGTAATAGAACTGAAGAACGGGCAAACAAATCTTGTCGCGCGGGCGATTGCACGCTTACTTGGGCAAACAGACGGGTAGGAGTCGCAACTGTCGGCAACGGTGCTTCTATCCAAGCGGCGCCTTTGTCGTCCGTACGGCCGGATGTACTAAACACAAGTTTTCCGTTCTCTTTATATTCATTTTCCCGCAGGAAATCGGGCGTAAAAATATACTGTTTGAAATTCTCATGTTCAAACCAAGCCATCTCACGCCGCACATCCCATTTAGCGGGAGAATCTCCTAGCGGGGAACCAAATTGATAATGCGCTACGACAGAGAATTTGGCCTTCTCCCCTACCATATAATGATCCTTTTCCGGTTGGAGTGCCAGGGTAAACTCGGCCGGTTTGGCACTTTCTACCTGAAAATATGCATAGGTACTGACAACATCTTCTTTTTCTTTAACTTCCGGGGTAAAAGAAATATTCCAATCCCCGGTATGCGCTGTAGAAGGAAGTACAAACTGGGTATCAAAAGAACCTTTTGCAGAAACAGTAAGTGTTTCATTCACTATTTCTTGACCGGTAGAATCGGAAACAACCAATTTTCCTTTCATACCGACGGGGAAATGCCATCCTTCTTTTTGCCAAGTACGTACAAGCCCTTTAACGTATACTGTTTCACCGGGGCGGTAAATGCCGCGTTCTGTAAATAAAAAGGTTTTCTCTTGCTCTTGCTTTGGACTGTATGTGTAAGGAATATTAAACCGCCACGGCTCCAAGCCGTTATCTAATTCCGTACTGATAAAGCCATCTCCTCCTGCGCTGGAAACAAAAGCATACAATACAGGGCTACCCCAAGATACAGCAGGTGTATCCAACTTGGTCCATCCCGGTGCACGGGCAAAACCGTTCATATCCGTAGAGCCGGACCACAAAATTGTATTAGTTTTATCCCGTAATTCAACCGTCAGATTCGCCAAGGGTTCTCCTGTTTCCAACGAAGTTGCCCAAAGTAAAATATTTTCCGGTGATGTTTTAAAAGTGATTCCAACATCTGTTAAGTTACTGGTGGCAGAATGCCAACAATCTTCCCGTCCATTTTGTTGGATTTTAAGTTGGCTAAATACCAAACTGTCTTGTGCCGTTGGATGGAAACGGGTTAAATCAAAATAAGTTTTAAGCGTCCGATCTTTTGTGTCTTTGAAAGTATAGTTTCCGTCAAAAACGGGGTTAACTAAAGGAACGGATTTGCAATGCCGTACATCTTTCTGCTTTGCTAAAAAGGGAATATATGTTTCTTTATTGAATAACGCCGTCTGCAACCAAATAGAAGGTGTATTTATAACCTCTATCGGCAAACGAGCCGGTAGATAACTCTCCAACACACCAAACCCGCCGGAGAAATCTACCGCCGGGCAATATCCGTTATTCGTAACATTGAATGTGTAATCTTTCCCTAAACGTCCGCCGTAAATATCTTGTAAATTTTTATCCAACGTGACCGTGACGGTTTCCCCCGGGCGCAAATCCAAAAAAGACAAATTTGTTGCAAAAAAAGCGGTACCTTTTTGCTGTTCTTTCACAGACAAACCAAACTCAGACAATGTTTCCTGACGTGTAGTTGGCGACAACGTATCTAACGGATGGATAACCCGGCTATACCCCAAAGCGTCTAATTCATAATCTGTTAATTTTTTTAGGGCATGTTGGGGTGTAATTTTAGCCGAAGCCAGTAGTTCTCTCATTCGCACCGGAGCAGAAAAACGAATCTGGGGCATATAGGGCAGACACCCCTCGCTTCGAACACCGAGAACCGTTAATTCAGGAACGGTAACAAACGAACTTTGATACAGTTTCTCCAACCCCAGGGAACCCTTGGCCCCTTTTAAGCCGGGCAATAAAGATAAAGTATACGTAATTCCCTTATTCAACTTTTCTCCCGGTGTAAATGCTAATGCATATTCTACTCCGGGAAGATACGAAAAATGCTTTTCCAGTTCTTCCGGCGTGACTAAACGGGCCGAAAGTGAAATTTTTCTTCCGGTACCATCCGTTAAATAACTTTGCCGGGCGGCAAGAGACGGATTCATGGGTTGCGAAAAACCGACATACAGCACCGGCGTAAGAGATACCCAATGTTCGTTGTTATACGGATAAACCACACGGACTTGCGGACGCGGTGTAGTAAAAGAAAAAGCATACGGAGCGGCTAATTTCTCTCCGGACACACGCGAACTAAACCCCGCATTGAGACGGACAGTAATAGAAGTTGCTTGCGGCCACTCCTGTTCCGGTTCAAAAACAAGTGTTTGTGTGCCGGCATAACGGCAAGACCCCGCTACCGCCGGGGTAAGTATAACCGGGCAATTAGAACCGGCTAATTCACTCTGTTCGGATAAAGCAACCACAGGCTGGTTAAAGGAAATAGTAATAGCCTGGCGGCCGGATTCGGACAGACTTCCTTTCGGTGAAGCCGACAATACTTTAAGCGGTGTTGCTCCTGCGAACGGCAAAACACTCACCATAAATGTGGTAATCAACAAAAATTGTTTAAGCAAGTTTGACATTTTATTTTCTCCCGGGTTGTATTTCTTAAATTTTACTATATTTAGGAAGTATTAACTTGTTTAGTAAAAAATACCCCCGGGCTGAACGGATTGAAACTCACATAAAGGACTTGCTCCACTGTAGCGGGCATAACCATTAAACCAAACAATTGTCTCATAGAAAGCTCTCGGAGGAACCTATGTTTGGTTTTTCCCTTAATATTGAAAAGAAAAAAACAAGGGGCT
Source organism: uncultured Elusimicrobium sp. (assembly GCA_902772695.1). GTDB lineage: Bacteria > Elusimicrobiota > Elusimicrobia > Elusimicrobiales > Elusimicrobiaceae > Avelusimicrobium. Next base: position 1,381 of record CACYBL010000021.1, on the reverse strand, counting down.
TTTGGCCCCTTGCACATATCGGTAAGTCAAAACATAATTAGTGGTACGTCACTAACATCACATTGCCATCGTTCTTTGTGGAAAGTCTTGCGCACGCATCTTTAGCTGGAATCATGGAACTTTGCTTTCTAAGCTTACATTCAAAAAGCGTTCTTTTTCCGAATCCTCCCGGATTACACTGCATTGCAATCCCAAGTAATTTTTTTTCAGCAATTACCATTAATCCATAATTAGTCCAACCCACATGATCTGCGTCACACCGGTCTGGATCCGGTAGAATACACTTCACAAAGGGCTCGTCGACATCTTCACCAAGAAGGGTAACGTTACACGACATTGACCCCCCCAAAGAAGCTCCTCCCTGCGTACTATTAGCCGAATATCCAATGCCGGCATCTACTGTCTTGGCTTTCCACGGTATACCTCTACACTCTGAGTCCTCCCATTGTTCCTTATTCCAAGCATAATGCCCCTGATAATCTTCACCATATCCGGTTACTACCCAACAATATCTTTCACAATTGGACACATTTACATAGGCATCTTCTTCATTTAATGTCCAGTTGCCATTAGCGTCTTTGTACCTCACACGTAAAATCTCCCCGGTTGAACAGTCTCTTGTGGTTTCCACTTCTCTGATCGTATAGCCCTCATATCCTTCTTCACACGGTCCTTCTTCCTCTTCTACCACTACCGACGAGCACGGAACATCACCCACCAAGGCCAACACTCGCACGGGAGTTCCATCAGTTTTTCTACGCTCTACCCATTGCAACTCGAAATTCGCGTAGACAGGGTCTTCAAGCTTCACGTAGGTCGTTTGGGTCCCTCCCTTGTGGTGTACCCGTGAAGGATGCGGTATCTTGTATCTACCAAGTTTAAATTCTTTACCTAGTGTGCTGGGGGTAGTTCCATCCGCATTTAATATACGCACACTACGAAGGCCTTTATAATCACCCCCGATACTCACATCACCGGACACATTTAACGTCCCCGCTTGTAACAATACACTCCCCTGCGTTGTTAATTGATTAACAAATGAATCGTTACTGAAAATCATCTCCCCACCCGTCGTTGTTACGGTGGGTATCAATAAATTTGCGGCAGGAGCACCGCCGGTAGCGCTATAAGAACTGGTAGTAGCTGTCTTACTAAATATAGCTTGCGGCATACTAAGGGATACATTTTCACTGGCTCCGTTAATTTCTCCAAACAAGATGTACTGCTCCGGCTCTACTTGTATTTTATTATCCAGCAACATATTACCGCTGTTTACTAAAAACTGGGGCGTAGCAAGTCCTCCGCGTAACTTAACAGAATCGGTTACTTTAAGATGTTGGTATTCACCTAGGCGGGACGGATTAAAAGTAACTACAGATAC
>CACYBL010000020.1 GCA_902772695.1 uncultured Elusimicrobium sp. | reverse complement strand
TGTCTTTTCCGCTACCATGTTTACTACTTCTTTGGTAACTGTGTTTTCATCTACCGGTTTGGATACAACCACCGGGGCCGGAGCTGCTGCCGGAGTTACTGTCGGAGTTACCGGAGCTGTTACAGCCGGAGTTGCTACCGATTGAGAAACAGCATGGACAGTATTAACTTTATCTACAAAAGCTTGGGAACCTTCCATCACCAAAGCCGGTTTGACCCCATGTTTATAATTATCTTTGATACGAAGCGTGTTTTGCACAACTTCTAACACCGGGGTTTGCTGACCGGAGATTTCTTTGAGCCACGCATCATGTTTAGCAGTATCACAAATACGGGGTTCTCCTTCTTGCCATGCTTTTTCTAATAAAGTCATACCGAGTTGCGAACCGAACCCTGCAGCCAGACGAAGTGCATACTTGAAATCGTAATGCCCGCCTTTGCTTAAAGCAATACCTTCTAATTCCGGGTCGGCCTCTTTAAAATTGGCAATTGGCGGCACCAGCCCCGTATTGAGACAACGTACGGCGATAGCATCTTCCAATCCTGCCCCCATAGAGTGCCCTGTAAATCCCTTCGTGTTGCTGACAATAACTTGGCTGACATTTTCCCCGAAGGTAGATTTTAACGCATAGGCTTCCGCGCTGGCAGAACCACCACGGGCCGGGGTGTAAGTTTCATGCGAAATAAACACAAGTTGTTTGGCAATATCTGCACGATTTAGACCGTTCTCTTTTTCTGCTGTTGAAACCAGGCGGTCCATCACTTTGGCTACGTGGCCTACATCTATACGCGTAACGTGGAAACCGCTATTAGCAATTTCGGTAGCTAATAATTTGGCCAGTGGTTTCATCCCCCGTTTTAGGACTTCGTTTTCTTCTTCCACAACTAACGATACAGCACCCATCCCGACAATCATTCCGTTGCGACGACGGTCAAACGGGAGGGCTGCCTGCTTTACATCTGCTTGTGTGGTCGCAGCACCGGAAGCTAAAAAGGCCGTTAAAATCCATTCGGATACATTATCATTGGTGATGTCATCCGCACTAATAACAATCACCCGTTTACAACGGCCCAGTTTAATCCAATCTTGAGCTACTGCAATAGCTTGTGCAGTAGAAGCACAAGCGGCGCTCATAGCCGTAGCCGGACCGCGGGCACGAATCCATTGACAGAAATGCGAATGGGCAATGATGATCGTTTTTAAGATAAATTCTGAAGTAAAAGCCTGAGGTTCGATTTCTTTGTCTTTGAAATTTTGCTGATACCAGGTTTCAATTTCGGCTTTAAGAGCAGGATCGGCAATCTGGGAAATAAACTTATCGCAGAACGCACGAACTTCTTTGGCTGTTTTGTTGTTGAGCAATCCTGTTACACGCTTTGTTAAATCGCCCATCATACTGTTAGCCACCGGGAAAGCTGAAGTGAAAATAACCCCGGTTTCATCAATCATTTCAGCAGGCAAACCCCAACGATCAGGCAAATACCCGCCTGTAGAGGTAGGTTTATAATAAAGGACCAATGGAATCCCCGCATCCTTTAGAGCGAGTATCCCGGCCGCAATAGCCAACTGGAAACTGCGATCCATAGACCGAACCCATTTAGCGGGTAAACCAAATTCTTTTTCTAAATCGAAAGCTCCGCCTTTGGCTGATAGTTTAATGGCTTGCGCGGCCGATGTTAAACGTTCAAACCGGTGGTTACCGTCTTTAGATTTAATGACAAATTCTACGTGTTTATCAATTTGTTTTTGTTGGATTTCCGCAGACACCGGTTCAATCATATTGCGTCCGGACAGAATTTCATCCAATACCCCTTCCCGGAAAATCTTATCCCAACTGCCCGGGCCACCAGCTGCAATACCACTAATCACAATGGATTTGCGTGCAGATTCTTCTGATGATTTTGTTGAAACAGGTTGCACACACGCTTGTTGTGTAACACAAGCGGCTGCCTTCTCCGATGAAGTAGCGTTCCCGGTTACCCAATCTACGAAAGCCGGATTATATGTGGTATTGTTACCAAAAATATCCGTCCCCGTCCAATCCAGTTGAATACCGGAAGAAATCAAATTGGCAAACAGGTCGTTAAATTCCACGATACCGCCTTTTTTGGGATGATTAGACGATAGTACCTTGATATCTTTTTTGTCAGATAGCGTATTGGAAGCTAAAGCAGAAAGCACCCGCTTAGGCCCACACTCTACAAACAAACGTACCCCGGAGTCGTAGGTGGTTTGTAATTGCTTAATCCATTCCACGGAATGAGAAATTTGCGTTACCATTAAGTCCTTAATTTTTTCAGGATCGTTAGGATAGAATTCCGCTGTTACGTTAGTAGTAATCGGCATCTTGGGAGAACGAACCGTTAAGGTATTTAAGAAAGCACGATACTGTGGCATGGCCGGCTGCACAATCGCCGAGTGAAATGCATGCGATACTGGGATTTGTACCGCCTGAATCCCCATATCCGTAAACATTTTAATAGCATCATCAATAGATTTAGAAGCCCCGGCAATTACTGTTTGCGTCGGGCAATTTTTATTAGCTACGGCTACATATCCGCTGACACGGGCCAACTCCGGTTCTACTCGTTCCACCGGGGCAGCGATAGAAGCCATTTTTCCGTTATCTTCTACCCGAATTTCGCTCATTACTTTGCCGCGTGTACAAACAGCTTTCAAACCATTTTCAAAATCAAAAATTCCAGCGGCCACCGCTGCGGCATACTCCCCTAAACTATGCCCCATGACCACATCCGGCTTAATACCGAACGAAGACAACAACCGCATCATTGCGATATCTGCCGTCAACACAGCAGGTTGCGTCATCTCTGTTTTACGAATAGCAGCCTCGCGTTCGGCAATTTGTTCTTTTGTCTCTCCCGGCTTACTCCATAAGGTTTCCGTTAAAGTTTGGCCAATAATATCCGTCAACAATCGGTCCGCTTCATCAAAGGTATCTTGTACTATTTTATATTTAGAGGCCAAATCTTTCATCATGTCCACATACTGCGACCCCTGCCCCGGAAACATAAAGCAAACTTTTGGTTTAATTTCCGTCGGTGTAAATGGATAGATACCTTTCATGCGTAAATAGAGAGAACTTTGTTCCCATACGTCTTGAGAGGATGCTGTTTTTTTGAAAAATTCAATTTTCTCTTTTAATTTTTCCGCAGTTTCTACATTGATAGTAACAGCAAACTTACCCGGTTTAGCCATATGATTTTTATAGGAAATACTGGGTAAATAGGTAGGATCGCATTGTATGGCAACTAATGCCTTATCCAATACATTAAAAAGTTCTTGCTTGGTTGCGGCAGAAAAAGTAAGCACATCACTTTGGATTTTCTCTCCCGGAACGTGCAATATATATGAGTTTTTCATAGGGGTAGACTCCTGTTTGGGTGTTACAGCACAAGATGCAACTTGAACTGTTTTTTTATGAAGTAAATCATCATTCATTTCTTCCAAAGCTACATGGAAGTTCGTCCCGCCAAAACCAAAAGCGGATACGTTGGCACGACGAATTTTATCTGCCGGCCACGGTTGGGCTTGCGTAATCACCCGGAAAGGACTCGTGCTCCAATCTACGGCCGGATTGGGAGTAACAAAATTAACAGACGGCGGCAGAACCTTATTATATAGAGCAAGTGAGGTTTTGATTAAGGATGCTATCCCTGCCGCGGCTTTAGCATGACCAATTTGACTTTTTACACTACCCAATCCAATCGTACCGGGTTTAGCATACGGTGCAAACAATTCGTTGAGGGCTGTCAATTCCACGGCATCTCCTACACGGGTGCTGGTGCCATGAGCTTCTACCAATCCGACATCCCCCGGGGTATAATCCAACTGTTCAAAAGTTTTCTCTACGGCAATTTTTTGGCCTTTGGGATTGGGAGCCGTGATGCCTTTACCTTTCCCGTCTGAAGAAGCTCCCACGGCACGGATAACAGCATAGACACGATCGCCGTCTTTTACCGCGTCAGACAATCTTTTCAAAATGACCATTCCGGCCCCTTCTGCCATCACAAACCCATCTGCTTTGGCATCAAACGGGCAAGAGCCGTTTTCAGACAATGCACCAATTTTGCAAAATTTAATGTAGGCCGAAGGGGACATCATTTGATCAACCCCTCCCGCAATGGCCATGTCGTAATTTCCCATACGAAGTCCATTTACCGCCTGATCTACCGCGGCTAACGAAGTGGCACAGGCAGCATCTACGGTAAAGTTTGTGCCATGTAAATCAAACACATTGGCTACACGCCCTGCAATTACGTTGGCTAACTCGCCCGGCATAGAATCTTCCGTGACCGGAGTAAATTTTTGGCGAACGCCTTCATCCATTTCACTAATTAATTGTTGGGCGCTAGCAGGGGCCAGGGATTTAAAAGTATTTGTATTTTTAAGAATTTCATACAAGAAAGGACGGTTCAAACGGGTATTGGACATTTCATTTTTCATTCCGCCCATGGAGTTACCGATAATAACAGCTGTACGGTTGCGATCAAATTCTTTTTTGTCATATCCGGCATCTTCCAAAGCCATACGAGTTGTTTCAATAGCTAAGTGCTGCACGGTATCCATTTGTTTAGCAATTTGCGGCGGAATACGGTATTTCAATGGATTAAATTGAAAATTAGCTGGAATAAAGCCACCAATTTTGGAATAAAGTTTATCTTCGGCTTTATGATCAGGACTATAAAATAGTTTGTAATCCCAGTAAGAAGCAGGAATTTCAGTAATACAATACTTTCCGGTTTGAATATTGCTCCAGAATTCATCCTTCGTCAACGCTCCGGGCATGACCGCCCCAATACCTACAATAGCGATCGGTTCCAAGTTTTTATTTGTCATTTGATCTCCTAATTCTTAAAATCCGTTATAGATATATTTTATTAAATTTACAAATAGCAAAACAAATTTTAAAGTGATTTTTAAGTAAAAGACTTGACAAAATTTAATTAGTATTGTTAGATTTTGGCGTTTTGCTTTCTTCAAAAGCTTGAGAGAATAGCAAAATTCGGTTCGTTTTTACATTGCGCTCACGCCGGTGTTACAAAATCTCTTGCGAATTTGCTTTAATTTCTGCAACGCCTGCCAAAAAGGCGGGCGGACAAATTTTATTGTCCGCCCGCCTTTTGCAAAATGGATGCTATTTTTGCTTGCTTTCAGTCACTTTCATGTTTTCCAGCTCTTGAATTAGACTTAAAAGCGTGGGTTGCAATTTGGTAATATATTCCTGTTCAAACGTCCCAATTCGAGTTTCCAACCGGGCGATTTGTTTTGTTAAATCATCATTTGTTTTGTCATGACCGACTTTCATTTCTTCCAAACGATATTGAATTTCTTTTATTTTTTCTTTTAGATCGGCCATCTCCAATGAAGCCGTCCCCTGCAGAGAGTTAAGGATAGAAGCACGGGACTTAAAAGAAGGCTGCGCGGAAGAAGGATCGACAGTCAGTTCTTCCACTTCCGGTTCAAAATCTGCCTCGCGGGCCAATGCCGAACGGTATTTGGCCGTAAACACAAACAACAAAATAAAACAAACTACAAATCCGCTAATCTGTAAAATAATTGTTGTATCCATATTCAAATCATACCATATTTTAAGTATAACAGGCAGTTACCTGCGCCGCACAACCACAAAACTAGCAAAAAAGAGAGCCGCATATAAAACAACGGATAAACAAGCCCGCATCCAGGAACCAAATCCCGGGCCCCACGCATAAATGACAGCTCCTAATATGATAAAGGCAATCAGCCCCGTTATATTCCATTTAATATACATAGTTATTTAATCACCGTACCGGTCTTTCCGGTTTGATAATATACAATCCGAATCTCTATTCCTTTTTCTTTAGCCAAGCGAACAGCGTCCGGATGAAGCACATTGGCGCCGTTCAAAGCCAATTTATACATCTCATCAAAATCTAATACTTCATATCGTTGAGCCTGTGTATCTTTATTGGGGTCGGCAGAATATACCCCATCCACATCCTTAATCATTTCCACATGTTGGGCACCCAACTGGGAAGCTAAAAATACGGCCGACACATCTGAACCACCCCTTTTAAGGGTGGTAATCTCCTTGTCCTCCCCAATACCTTGGAATCCGGCTACAACAGGAACGTGCCCCTGAGCAATCTCTCTTTTCAACCGGTCTCCTTTGAGCGTTAAAATATCCGCGCCTGTATGAGCCGAAGTCGTAATTAAACCGATTTGGGAGCCCGTCAAGGAGACCGAAGGCACACCTTGCGCCCGCAAGGCAATAGATAACAACGCCACGCTTACCCGTTCTCCTGTAGTAATGAGCATATCCAGCTCGCGTTTGTCGGGCTCACGGGCAATACTATAGGCGTGATCCAACAAGACGTCCGTCAAATTTCCATTGGCAGAAGCTACAATCACCGGAATAAAACCGTCCTCGTAGCGGCTCTTGACCAACTGGGCAGCTAAAAGTAACTTTTGTTTATTAGCCAGCGTATTACCGCCAAATTTCATGATACACACTTGAGTCATATTAACCCACCCGGAAAAATATCAAACTGCAAGACAACAGCGTATTTAATCTATCGGAAACGCCTACCCACATATATAGCCATATATAGCCATAGCCAACTCTAAAGCTAAAATACCAAGGATAGGACCATACAACACCCAAAATGAAAACCATGCTTGAAATTGCCAAGCAATAAAGACATTAACTAATAGAGATGCCGCCAGAGAAACACAACCAGGTCCTAGCAACACACAAACAGCAAAACTGTTTGTCATGCCTCCGGAACCAGGAGTCACAGATTCTCGCGGTCCTATCACGTAACTTAAAAATCCAACGATCAAAGATATAAACCAAAGGCATACAAATATACCGCACATCCAAAAGAACTTATTCATCCGTGCCACCTTCTTTAGTCCCACTTTCCTCTTAATTTCTTAATAATTTTCTTTACTTCAGGTTTTAATTTGGGATCCACTAAATCGATAAATAATTTTCCGTCCAAATGATCTACTTCATGTTGGAACGCCTTAGCCAATAGTCCCCGTGCCCTCTTGGTATGCTCTTGCCCATTTTCATCTAAATATTTCACGGTCACATCCGTTGCACGCGGTACCTCGGCCCACAAACCCGGCAACGAAAGACACCCCTCTTCTTCAATTTTTTCACCGTTTTTAGCAATGATTTCCGGATTGATGATTACATATCGGGTAGGAGGATCGTCTTCTTTAGTAGCCGGCAATAGGATAACCGCTAGCCGCAGGGGCAATCCGATTTGATTAGCTGCCAACCCCACCCCGCGCACAGCAAGACATGTTTCTTCCATGTCTTTGAGTAGCTGCGGCAACCCGGGTGCAATTTTTGCATAATCCACCGGTTTTAATTTTTGACGTAGAATTGACTCGCCGTATTTAGTAATGCGTAGAATTGCCATAATGGTATTGTATCATTTACCCCATAAAGGCGCAAACCAGGCTCCATCCTTTAGCGCAGACCGGGAGCATCCATTTTACTTTTTCTGATAAATTGTCCTGCAAAAACGACATCCGTTTACGGCATCAATAAATCCGATTTAATAAATTTCTTTTCCATCCCCCTTAAAAAAGATAAAATACTTGTGATGACCGATTCCGATTTGCAACAACTATTTCTAACACTGTCTGCCGGGCGTACACCAGGTAAGGAAGATTTTAATGCTTCGCGGATGTTTTCTTTACTAGAAGACCCTTTTAGCGTGTGGTGTTCATTTCACGCGCCGAAAGAAGAAGCCGTGCCGGAAGCCAACCGCTATGAAAATTTAAAAATCCGTACAGACCGCAATACTCGTGACGAATGGATTAAGCAACAGTTCCCCGACGTAATTTTTATAACGGGAGAAACGGAAACGGAGCGTTTTAAAAACACATTACGCACCATGGCGACAGGTGCCAACGCAATTGCCAATTGCGTGTTGTGGAACCTGCAAAAAAACATTTACGGCAGTGTCAATTTACTTGTTAGAGATGAAACCGCCCCCAGCGCTTTTGGTCCTTACCATTACCGTTTATTTCAATTTAAGCGCGCTCATGATTTAAAAGAACATTATGCCCTTCAAGTCAGTTTATTGAATCTTATTTTGGGTACGATTCAGCAATATACCCCTCAAGCAACTCGCGTATTTTTGAAGGGTCATCATGTGGACGTACCGTATTTGGATCATCGACCCCGTTTGGAACGAGAACTCTCTTTTTGGCGCGCCATCCGGGATGGACAAGCTAAGCCCGAAGCCCACAAACCTCCTAAGGCCGCTAGTGCGCCATGGCGAGTGTATGCTAACAAAGTAGTAGCGCAAAGCAAAGATTTACTCATGTTGCCCGGTTTAAATACCGAGATGCGCCAATGCTTAAAAATTAACGGTATATTTACTACAGATGATGTGGCCCGTGCCGGTCTAGCCAAACTGCAAGAAATATTAGAAGAGCCACATGCCACACAGTCCTATTATAACGCCCAAGCATACCTACATCATAAACCCATTTGGCGCGAAAAAGGATATTTCCCTCCGGCCGATAAAGCACACAATTTATACTTTGATTTTGAAGCGACGGAAACTTTTACTAAAGAAAACACTTCTTTTGTATATTTAATCGGTATTTGGGATAAAGAAGAAAACAAATACGTCAGTTTTGTAGCCAAAACTCCCCAAGAAGAACTCCAAATTTTTGAGCAGTTTTATGACTATATTCAAGATTTCAGTAACACCGTTTTATATCATTGGACTGAATACGAAGTAAAAAAGATGAAAAAATTAGCCGCGGCACACCCACAAACCGCTGCCCACTTAAATGCTTTGTGCGGAATTTGCTGTGATTTAAAAGTGCTTGTGAATAAATCGTTCTACTTACCGGCCCCAAGTTTTTCACTCAAAGCGGCGGCACCTGCGTTTGGGTTCCGTTGGCGGCAGGATGATTGCGGGGCCATGGACAGTATGGTCTATTTTACCCAGTGGCTTAAAACAGGTAATAATGACCTTTTGCAAAAAGTGCTCATGTATAATGAAGACGATTGCAAAGCTATGTTGGATTTGGAAGATAAATTAAAAGCAGCTGATGTATTGGAGCATCCTCTATGAAAAGACCTTTCTCCGTCTTACAAGAAGCTTTACATCAGGCAGCTGATGTAGTAAAACAGAAATTTGGAAAAGTAAATTACCAATTAAAAGGGAAAGCCAACTTGGTTACTGCCGCTGATTTGGCCAGTCAAAAAACAGCTCTAGCCGTAATTAAACGATACTTCCCTTCACATGATTTTTTAGCGGAGGAAGATGGCGAAAGAATTTCCGGCTCTCCATATATTTGGGTCATAGATCCTATTGACGGAACCACTAATTTTGCTCATTCTTTTCCTCAATGCAGCGTATCTATTGCTTTATTCTACAAGAACAAACCCATTGCAGCTGGTGTAAAAAATCCGATTACGGGGGAGACTTTCTTGGCCCAACAAGGCAAGGGAGCTACCCTAAATGGGAAAAGAATCCATGTTTCCAAAACAGCACAAATCGGACAATCGCTGTTGGTAACCGGATTTCCGTATAACCGGTTTTCCCACATGCCCCAGTTGCTCACCCGATTTGGTTATTTTCTAGATGCCTGTCATGACGTACGCCGATTAGGTTCCGCCGCACTGGATTTATGCTGGGTAGCGGCCGGCCGAATAGATGGATATTGGGAAGAAAATCTAAATCCTTGGGATGTGGCAGCAGGCATTCTGATTCTACAAGAAGCCGGCGGGAAAGCGACCCGCTTCGACGGAAAACCCTTTGCACAAATTAAAGATTACGGACAAACACTCCTGGCCAGTAACGGCAAAATTCATCCGCAAATGCGGCAAGTGTTAAACCGTGCGGATAAGGCAAGATTTTATCCGGGGTTAGGGTCAAGTCCAAGCTGTTTAAAAATTAAATGAGGTCTTTATGTCGTTAAGCATCGTTAAACAATACAGCGTGTTTTTAATTAACGAACCGGGCACATTAAAAAATATAGCCGAAATTCTAATGCGCGAAAACATCAACATAATCGCCCTTTCCCAAGGCGTACATTATGATGCGGCCACATTTCGTTTGGCTATTACGCACGAGCAAGAAATCAGCCATATCTTAACTCGCGCCGGATTTACCAGCGTCAAAACAGAGGCTATCTGCATTGAAACACAAGACCGCCCCGGATTGATTTGTGATATCAGTTCCGTTTTAAGCAAACAGGGGATCAATATCACGGCCATTTACGGTGCCGCCACTACGGGCGGGCAAAGCCGTTGGATAGCCATTGTTAATAATATTACTAAAGCCATGAGCGCATTGGAAGAATCCGGGCTATTTGATTAACCTATTATTGTTGTGTTATAGTAACAGCAAAAAGGTACAAAGGCCTATATCCACGTGGGTTAAAGGACCCTTGTTTTTTATTTGTTTTTTACCTACACTATCACTAGGAGAGTCTGAAAATATGAAAAGAATAAAATTTATTTATTGTACAGTTTTCTTTTGTTTTCTTGCTAGCGTAGCTTTCGCCCAACAAGATGCTACCTTTCGTTCTTTGATGAAAAAAGTAGAACAGCAGGCATTTTTTAGTAGCCCAATGACGGCATCCGATACGATTTGGAAAAATTTTATAGCCGCCGACAACGATTCTTCCCGCATACTCATGGCCCACAAAGCTATTCTCTCCAAACATCCTTGGTCGGTGGAGGAAATGGACCGCTTGTTAGGGTATTTTAGAGGAACTTTATCCAACTATTGCATAGACTCTAAAGAATTACGCCAAGTATATCAAGACCCCAAAAACCCGGCTGTACTGTGGGTGCTCAGAGAGGAAAAACATGTCTTCTTTGTAGACAGAGTACAAGCCGGCGTGTGGCCCAATCATCCGTATTGGACTTTTCAAACGTTCGAAGATGCCGTCGCTAAATTACAATCCAAGACACAATCAAAAAGAAAGATACTACTTTGGTCTCGTCCGGAAGCTTTGTAAAGCGTAAATTATATAAAGAAAGCAGACACGATCTGTACCGTGTCTGCTTTTTATATCTTTTTATTTAATCCAAGGCCGTATCATGCACGCCGGCTTCTTCAAAGCCTTTGGCCCGCAATTTACAAGAATCGCATTTACCGCAAGGCCGCTCTCCCCCGGCATAACAACTCCACGTCAATTCAAACGGCACTTTTAATCGGTAAGCTAACCTAACAATATCTGCTTTACTCATTTCCATCAAAGGAGCCAACACTTCAATACCTTCGCGCACTCCCCGGGTAGTTCCCCTGTTAAGAGCCTCTCCCGCCGCTTTATAAAACGCCGGAGTACAATCGGGATAACCGGAAAAATCTACCGCATTAGGCCCGGCAATAATAGCATCTGCCTGTACAGCATCTAACAAAGAACCCGCTATGGACAAGAACATTAAATTCCGCCCGGGCACGTACGTAGAAGGGACCCCAGCTTGAGGGATTTTTTCCACTGCAATATCCGGTAAGGGTTTGCTTTCATCCACTAAAGAACTGGTTGTAAGCCAAGGCAAATTCAGATCAATTACATGATGCTTAACTCCCAGCCGACGTGTAATCGCTTGGGCTGAAACAATCTCCCGCAAATGACGCTGGCCATAGGAAACGGTTAATGCTTCGCACGTATACCCCTGAGAAATTGCCCAGTATAAGCAAGTAGTAGAATCCAATCCTCCCGAAAAAAGGACTATCGCTTTTTTTGCTTTATGGGAGGAGGGCACCGGTACCTCCTTTTTGGAATCCGGTTCAGAGGATAATTGTATACTCTGCTTCGGTTGGGGAGAATTTTCCAACACAGCTTCCATCGGATCGGCAACGTGTGGAGTCGGTGCTGGAGCCGGTTCACCTACCGCTTCTTGTAATGATTGGGAGAGTTCTTCTTTTTCTTCTTTTACGGTACGAATAATATTAGAAAAGAACCCTTTCCATCCCCCTCCGGAAGATTCTTTCTCCGAAGGAGCAACCTGTTTAGATTGTGATTCAGATACAGGATCCTCCCCCAAAGGTAACATATCCAACGTACCAGCCTTTTCCTGCGAAGATGGTTGTAAAGTGTGAGAATTTGGTTTAGACTGCAACTTATCCATACGCACCGTATGTTCCAACATAAGACGCAGAGAAATATCCGGCATAGTCTCCAAACTGGGTTGTGCTACAACAGAAGAGTGAGAAGAATTCGGCAAGGTAATTCCCCCCACAGCAGGTTTTTCGCCATATGGGAAGCAAACCGCCCAATGCCCTTGTTTGGACAAAGCCACTTGGGGTACAACCGGCATTTTATCTAGCGTAAAGGAAAGTTTAAAATTTTTCTTCACGTCACGAGGATGATTTTGACTAAACTCCATCCATCGTATTGTATGAGCAAAGTCACCTAAAATTTCGTCCGGAGCTCCTGTTCCTTGTAAAAATTCCTTAAATGCCTGGGCGCACAAAATATCCTCATCATCTTCTCGCCCGCCGAATAAGGAACTCGGTACCAACAAGACATCTTTCCCCTGTGCAGCAACCGTTTGAGCCGTTACATCGAAATTACAAAATCCTCCTAACAAGACAGGAGAAGCATATTGCAACGCTTGCAGAGCTTTTCCCATCTCTGCAGAAAAAAGTAGCACTGGTTGGCGGGACGCCAGCGTTTCCGCCACGCATGGCGAATCGTCCTCATGCGGAAACGGTATCTGTTGATCCGACAATACCATTAGATGGGGATGCTCTTTCAGTAAAGATCCGGTAGTTTCAACTTCCGGGCAAACAACTACGATGCGCTTTTTAGATTTATAAAGCAAGGCACATAACGTCGAAGAACTATACAGCACATCCACTACCACGGCTGTACCATTCCAACGGGCGCACTCCCCTATATTTTTAGCGACTAGAATGTTCATTCAACATCCCCAGGACTTCAAATTCCTCAATGGCTTTTTCATCTGCTTCAGTTAATTTATCTACATACTTTATAGCATAAATAATCAGCGTCACACGTGGATCAGTAGAGCCGTCTTCCGCACTATTATATTGGCCAACTTGTATCGCATCCGCTCCTTTAGAAGCAGCTATTTTCTTTCCACGTTCTATCCCCATTAGAAGGGATTCCCGATCCGGTTTCAAATTTTTAATGCGTAGCAATCCTAAATTTCCGTACGGGTGTGTAACATCTGCACGGCCGCTGACAATTTCTATATCTTTAACTTTGGTAGGCGGAAATTCCGGCCCAATGGCTATCCAATCCACATTGGATTGCTCCAAGGTAGCACACCCAACGAGGTTCAACAGTAACACCACTAAAAATCCAATCCGTTTCATCTTATCCTCCCTATTTTTTTTGCGAAGCCAACTGCCCACAAGCAGCCAAAATATCATTACCCATGCTTTTGCGTATAGTAACGCCAATTCCCATAGCTTTAAGGCCATTGGCAAATTCTTTTACTACACGATCCTCTGTTTTTTCACCGCGGCCCAAATTGCATGCAATTAAATTTACGTGCAGCAGATAATTATCCTTAATAGAATAAATCCAATCTGCCAACTTACGGATATGTTCCGGGCGGCTATTTACATTTTCCAATACGGAATATTCCAAAAATACTTGACGGCCCGTCATAGCGATATATTCTTCCAACGCTTTTTTCAAATCGTCCAAATCATACCGGCGGTTAACTGGCATCAATTTGCTGCGTTCGGCATTGTCTGCATTGTGTAGGGAAATCGCCAAATTGGCTTGTGGCAAATCCACTGCCAATTTATGTAATTTATCGGCAATACCTGAAGTAGAAATAGAAATATGCCGCGCTCCTATATTCAAATAATCCGGATGGGACAAATCTTGCGCCGCTTTAACCACATTAAGGTAGTTTAGTAACGGCTCCCCCATCCCCATGAAAACCACGCTTGAAATTCTATCTCCTAACTTTTCCCGACGAATATATTGATACCACATCAATACCTGGTCTGTAATTTCCTCTTGGGTTAAATCTCGTTTGAAGCCCATTTTCCCAGTACTGCAAAAAGAGCAACGTAATGCACACCCTACCTGGCTGGAAACACACACGCTCCACGTATCCTGCGGTTTTAATAAAACAGTTTCTATTTGCAATCCATCTTGCAGCGTGAGCAATGCCTTGGCTACTTTATCTCGTTTAGAGCAAATAACTTTAGTTACTTGAAATGATAAAATGGGTTGTTCCCGATTTAGTCGTTCACGCAAATCGGCAGGCAAATTAGAGGCCTCTTCCCAAGAAGTAATACCTCGCTTAAACACAGCATCCCGTACTTGAGCGATACGGAAGTTGGGAAGCCCGGCCTCTTTAATATATTGTTTAACACGTTCAAAATTCATAAAATCCCTTATTATTTATTTTACCATTTTATTCCATAAAACATTCCTATATGAAAAAAACATTCTTTTTTAGTATAATACCTGCACTATGGAAGATATCAAATTTAGCACAGCCGGCTTTCGGGCCACGACAGCAGATGGATTAACTGCCCAAGCGGTACAACGTTTGGCATACGGGATTTCTGAACATATTTTGGAACATCCCTTTTACGGTTTTGAAGGAAGTGGCTACCGTAAGCACTGTCAAGAACGGGGTAAAAAATTAAAAAATCCCTTGGTGTTTGTCGGATTTGACACCCGTTTTCTTTCTAAACAATTTGCCTATGTAGCTGCTAATGCATTGGTACAAAACGGAATTACCGTGCATATGTCTGAATTGCCACTACCCACGCCGGTAGCAGAATGGGCCGTACTTAATGAGTGTGCTGTAGGTGCAGTAGTGATTACCGGGAGTGAGTCTCCTTATTATGTGAACGGACTTAAATGGATTTCGTATTACGGTGGAATTGCTAATAACGAAATTATGCAAGATATTGAAAAACGCATTCCGTCACCCAGCGCACAAATTCTTAAAGCATCTTCCACGGAATTCAATTCATTAAATGCCGCCGTTGTAGTCACAAAAGATTTGCGCAAGAGTTATCTGGCACATCTGGAAAAACTAATCAATACGCGCGCACTTAAGAAGTCTAAACTTAAAGTTGCCGTTGATCCGCTTTATGGTTCAGCCAAAAATTATCTCCGTTTTTTCTTGGAAAAACATGGGGTAAATGTGACGGGAATTCATGAAGAAGATGATGTTCTTTTCGGAGGGACCGTCCCCAATGCTGGTCCTGTCAGCTTAACTGAATTAAAAAAATTGGTAACCGGCAAAAAAATGCATTTGGGAATTGCCTGTAATTCCGATTGTGACAAATTCGGTCTTATTGATTCTGACGGTTCGTGGGTTTCCCCCAACGAAATTGCCCCTATGATTTTGGATCATTTGGTACGCAATAAAAAATTAAAAGGCCGCGTGTGTCGCAGTGTCATTACCTCTACTTTAATGGATCAAGTGGCTAAAGCCAATGGGCTTATGCTACGCGAAACCCCGGTGGGATTTAAATATATTACCGAGCTTATGACATCCGGTCAGTATGTTATGGGGATGGAAGAATCGGGTGGCTTGGCTATTGCCAATCATATCCCGGATAAAGACGGCCTACTAGCTTGTTTATTGGCTGTAGATCTGATGGCCACCGCCGGGAAACCGCTGAAGCAACTGCGTAAAGATTTTTATAAGAAGTATAATCAGCTCTTTGATCAGAAAGTCAGTATCCCTAAAACAGAAACGGAAATTAACCGTATTATGGAACGGCTAGATATTCGGCCGCCACTTTCCCTAAATAAAACCTCTGTGTGGCGCATTGATTCTACCGACGGGTTCAAATTCATCTTGAAAGGAGGCAGTTGGCTAGCCATCCGTCCGTCCAGCACAGAGCAGTTAATTCGTTTATATGCGGAATCCCAAGATGAAAAAACACCGACGGCACTTATCAAAGAAGGCAAGAAGATTATAGAAAGTATTGTCTAGTGCCGCAGCATGCGGCCAAAGGGGGTAAACTGTGGTTCGCATCAAAAAAATTCAGGCGCGGGAGATTTTAGATTCCCGCGGGTTTCCGACTGTAGCCGCTGATGTATTATTAGAAAATGGAATTATGGGTACGGCGGCTGTACCTAGCGGAGCTTCCACCGGCTCGCATGAAGCGTGGGAACTACGCGATGGGGAGAAACGTTTTGATGGAAAGGGAGTACGCAAAGCGGTAGCCCAAGTAAAACGCATCTCCCAACAATTGGCCGGACTAAATCCGTTTGATATTCGGCTGGTAGACGAAAGTTTACTCGCTTTAGACGGCACGGAAAACAAGTCAAACTTAGGGGCTAATGCCACGCTGGCGGTTTCCATGGCCGTGTTACGTGCGGGATGTCATCATGCCAGATTGCCTCTCTACGAGCACTTGCGCCGAGTATATGATTTGCCGGTAGAAGAATATGTGTTGCCTACGCCCATGTTAAATATCATTAACGGAGGCAAACACGCAGATTCCGGGTTGGATATCCAGGAATTTATGATTGTGCCGCACCGGGCAATGAGTTTTGCACAAGCTGTACAAAGTGCTTGCGAGACATATCATACTTTGCGCAGACAGTTGAAAGAAAAAGGGCTTGCAGTATCCGTTGGAGACGAGGGCGGATTTGCACCTAAAATACGTCAGCACGAAGAAGTTATCGACCTTATTTTAAGTGCCGCCCAAAAAGCAGGATATCCGCACATGGCATTAGCACTTGACGTAGCTGCCAGTGAGTTTTTTAATAAAGGTAATTACCGTTTTGAAGGGAATAACCGGTCTGCCCGGGAATTATCCGTTTTATATGAAAAATGGTGCGACAGGTACCCATTGGTGTCTTTGGAAGACCCTTTGCAAGAAGATGATTGGACTAATTGGCAGAAATTGACAACACAACTTGGTAAAAAAATTGAATTGGTGGGAGACGATCTTTTTGTTACCAATTCCAAACGGTTGGAACAGGGCATCCGGTTACACGCCGCCAATGCCATTTTGATTAAGCCCAATCAAATCGGAACGGTATCAGAAACAATAGATGTCATGCTCCTTGCCCAACAAAACGGGTATGCTTGCATTGTATCGCATCGTTCCGGCGAAACGGACGACACGTTTATTGCTGATTTGGCCGTAGCCACAAATGCCGGTGCTATTAAAACCGGAGCCCCGGCCAGAGCAGAACGTACTGCTAAATATAATCGGCTGATGCAAATTGAGGCAGAACTCGGCTCCCGGGCCGTATATGCTGCCAACAAGGTATTTAAAATACAATGAAATCATTTATAAACACTCTTATCAAAAACCGCAAACCGTTATTTATCGGGTTGGGGATGTTGGCTATTATGATGATATGGATTGGCGGTAGTCTGGTGAGTTTAGTGCATAATAAAACAGAAAAACACAAACTCGCCCGCCAAAATGAAGTATTAGACCAGGAGTACCAACAACTCCTGCATATGAAAGAATTGTTGGAAAAGCAAGATGCCGCCCTATTGGAAAAAATAGCACGGACCGAATATAATTTAGCGAAACCGGACGAAATAGAATTCCGGTTTCCTGTGGAAAAATAATGCAAATTGATGTCATTTCTCTAGGCCCTATGGACAACTGTACGTACCTTATCAGTGAAGGTACAACAGCTCTGTTAATTGATCCTGCATGGGACATGAATTTTTTGGAGCATACGCTAACTCAAAAAAAGCTGACCCTTGCCGGAGTATTTTTTACACATGGACATTTTGATCACGTAAAATTTGCTCAGCAGTTGCTACAAAAAACAGGTCTCAAAGGGTATATAGAAGAAAAAGATATCCCGCTCTGTGGCATAGATCCTCAATTTTTACATCCATATAGCGGCAAACAGCAGCTAACAGTAAGTCCTTTTGAGATAACCATTATCCCAACTCCCGGACATACGGCCGGCAGTGTATGTATACTTTTGGCGGATGCCCTATTTACAGGAGACACTCTTTTCCCGGGAGCTTGCGGCCGGGTAGATTTGCCCACGTCTAGTCCTCGGGCTATGCGCCAAAGTTTGGCCAAACTGGGGCACTTGCCGCAAGATACCCGGATTTTTGCCGGACATAGTTACGGCGGAAAATGTAGCTCCACTATTGGATATGAGCGCGTGAAAAATCCATTTATGCGTAATGCTTTGCGAGATGAGGAGAAATTACATGCATCCCATATTGATTAAAATCGGTTCGTTTGAATTAGCCAGCTACGGTGTAATGACGGCACTGGGTTATATGGCAGCCTCTTTTTATTTGCTGCAACGGTTGAAAAAAATCAACTTAGATAAAGATACTTTTTGGAATTTGATTTTTATTGCCTTCGTGGGGGCACTTGTCGGAGCGAAGTTACTGTTCGTGCTGGTCACTTGGCCTCAACTAACTGGCAGCGTGCTGGAAAAAGTCATGTATTTCATACGCGGTTTCCGCTACGGATTTGTGTTTTACGGCGGGATGATTGTAGCGGTGGCAACCTTAATTTTTTACATGAAGAAAAAACGCCTCCCCCTGTTACAGACAGCTGATTTTATGATTGTGGCCCTACCGCTCGGGCATGCAATCGGCCGCGTAGGTTGTTTTTTAGCCGGCTGTTGCCACGGCAAACCGACCACCATGCCCTGGGGAGTTACGTTTACAGACCCTCATGCCATGGTGTCTGCAGATTTATTAGGAGTACCGGTACACCCTACCCAACTCTACGAGTCCCTGGGTAATTTAATCATCTTTTTTCTACTGCATAAATTATACGCCCGGAAACATAAAAACGGTACTATCCTGCTAGCCTATATCGGGTGCTATAGCACATTACGCTTTGGGTTGGAATTTTTCCGTGGAGATTTCCGCGGGAGTTATATTTGGGGTTTGTCCCCCTCTCAATGGATTGCACTCCTCATTGCATTAACGGCAACTGCCGGCTGGTGGATGATGACCCGCAAGGAGCCTAAACGTGACAAATAACAAAAAAGTTATCTTCCAAGGATACAGTAAACGGTTGGATATTTTTGTCTCCGACGAGTTAGAAAATTTGTCACGTTCACTGGTACAAAAATTAATTAAAGAAGGCCACGTAACGGTGAACGGCAAAAAAGTAAAGCCGTCTTGGCCGCTTACGGAAGGTGAAACCGTAGAAATTATTCTGCCTCAGGCCCACAGTCAAATCCACTTAAAAGATTTAATTATTCACGATGGGAAAGATTTCTTCGCACTAATTAAGCCTGCAGGAATGTTGGTACACCCGCAAAGCCCCGTTTGGGAAGAACATCCGGAAACGGTTTTTTCTTCTGAGGAAACTTTAGTATCCGTTATTTTGGCTTGCCCTCCCAAAGGGTTTGATACTTCTATGGCCCGTGCCGGGCTGGTACACCGCCTGGATCGGGAAACCAGCGGCGTAATGATTGTAGCCAAAACACCCGAGTTTCAAGCAGAAATGGTAGCTCAATTTGCTAACCGCCAGGTACACAAAACATACCATGCTATTGCTTGTGGCGAAGTCCCCAATGATGAAGGGACAATTGACGTACCGATTGGTAGAGTAGCCGGTGGCAAGATAAAAGCGTCTGATGTCGGACGAGAAGCGGTAACCGATTACAAAGTGTTGGAGCGCAAAAACGGATTTACCTATATTGAATTATATCCTCGTACAGGACGCACCAACCAATTGCGCGTGCATCTTAATTGGCTTGGATATCCTGTGTTGGGTGATTGGCTCTACCGAGGGGCCACAGCGGACCGTTTGATGTTACACGCAAGACGTATTGAATTTTCCCATCCACTAACCGGCAAAAAACTTAAATTTGAAGCCCCTGTACCGCCGGACTTTTTGGCCGCATGGAAACGGGTCACACAAACCAAATAAACTTATCGCACTACGTCTTTACTAATTATAACGGTATCCCACCCAGGTTGCTCCGGTAACCTCCGGTTCGTTTTTCCCTGTTTCCAGACGGCATACCCGTTTGGCATTCTCTTTGGAAAGCGAAGCTATACAAATTCTTGTAAAAGCAGGGGCCGGATCTCTTTCATATATAAGATTTCCATTATCCACTTTACATTGTACATCCACGTACCCAGTCTCCGTTCTATACCGTAGAGAACAATATCCCCAGGAATAGGAAAATTTAGAATATCCCTCTTCAGATATTCCCTGTTGTAATGGAGTGGGTAAATCAATATCCAGCGCATCAAAATCGGAGGCGTACTCTCCGTTAGCCAGGTAATACCGTTCCTGTGCCCCGATAAACGCATCTGCTAATAATACCGCCTGCTGATAACGGCTACGTAAAACCGCTGTTTGATACTGCGGCAATGCTATGGAAGCCAATATCCCGATAATTAATACTACTACCAGCAATTCTATGAGTGTAAAACCTTTTATACGGCTCTTTCCTTTTTGCATACGTACTCCTCATCAGGTTAGATATCAGGATGGTAGCAAAAAAAAAACAAAGTCAAGCGGTTTCTATTTTCTATTATAAAAAGACCTTACAAAATCTAACCCTTTTTAGAGCTTGCCGGTGGATATCTAATTACTTAAGATAATAAATGTTCTGGGGGAATAAAGGTTCATAACCTTTAGCAAGGAACAACAACACAGGGGATAAGAGGAATTATTTTTCCATCCGAAAAATATTCCTCGAAGAAGCCCCGGCCGGAGTACCCGGTGGGGCTTCTTTAATTTTCATCCGTTCGGATCCGGGAGGGGACCCGGATTCCGGCAAATCCAAAGGGGCCTTATTTTGTGGGGAAAATAAGGCCCCCGTTTTTAACATATTTTACGTCAAAATGAAAAGGACAAAGCGTATCACACGGTTATACTTTCTTTTAAAATTTTTTCTCATACACGCGGTAGCGCTTACTTAAATGGCAGCCGCATTCATCAATACCGCGGATCATCCCGGCGTTGTCCTCTAACACCCATGAGAGTTCCGCTTCGTTCCATACGGCCACGCCGTGCGTAATAATATGTTTAATTAAAATTAAATCCAATCCCCTCTTTCTAAATTCCGGAAGCACCCCCAACATAATCAGCCGTGCATCTTTGATGTGTTTCCATATCCATAACGCTTTTACCAAACGCCACGGATTTTTAAGTGAACCGTTGAGCACTTTAAGTACGTGATTCATATTGGGAATGCAAATATAAAATCCGGCGGGAATCCCATTTTCTTCCAATACGCAAGTTCCTTCGGGGCGGATGATAGGTTTAAGTTCTTTTACGATATCGGCTATTTCTTGAGCACTAAGTGGTACAAAACCCCAATTTTCTGCCCATGCTTTGTTGTAGATTTCACGGATAATTTCCGCCTCTTTATCGATTTGACGCAAATTTAAGCGCCGCAACGTAATCCCCTTCGCTCGCTCACACCGGGCACACACCCGCAGAAACCGCTCGGAAAATTTATCGTCCTTGGTGCGGTGGAAAGCCAACAAATCTTTGGCTTTTACAAAACCTGCTTTTTCTATGAGTTTCATATAATACGCATGATTATACGGCATCATAATTGCCGGCATAGAATCAAACCCATCTACTAAAAGGCCATAGATGTGGTTACTGGAAGGATTAGCCGGTCCACGTACCACGGAAACACCTTGCGTCTTAAGCCAAATTTGCGCCGCTTCAAAGAGAGCCACACTAACATGTTCATCATTCACACAATCAAAAAACCCAAAAAATCCGATATTCTCTTTGTGATACTCATTGTGCGCCCGGTTCACCAGGGCCATAATACGACCGAGTGGTTTTTCTCCATCATATGCCATAAACAACGCACGCGAGGCTTGTTGCCAAAAAGGATTGTGCATATCCAATAAATGCTTGGTATCGGCTTTTAATTCTCCCACCCAATACGGGTCTGCTTTATACAAAGAAAAAGGAAACTCAATAAAAGCATTTATTTCACGCGGTGTTTGAATGTTTTTGATTTGCATACAGGAAGAATCCTCTAAATATTAAACCCCGCCGAACGCGGGGTTTTAAAAAAGCATTTTACTTAATAACGCCTACGGCCCGTCCGGCTTTGGCAAAGGCATCCACAATTTTCCGGACGTGTTCATCCGTATGCGTAGCCATCAAGGTCAAACGCATCAAAGCGCGGCCGGGAGGTACCGCCGGACTGATAACTGGGTTGGCAAAAATGCCCATTTCATGTAGGGCGCGCCACATCTTAAAACAATTTTCGTTACTGCCCACATGCACGGGTAAAATCGGCGTCGTGCTGGTGCCGAGATCATACCCTAAATCTTCCAGCCCTTTTTTAAGTTTAGCCGTTAAACGGAACAAATTATCTCGGCGGGAAGTATCGTTTTCAATCAACTCCAACGCCTTGGTAATAGAAGCAATACAGGCCGGCGGCATAGAAGCCGAAAAGATTTGGCTACGTGCATTATGACGCATGTAATGGATAATATCGGCATCTCCCACCACAAAACCGCCGACCGTGGCAAAGGTTTTAGAGCAGGTCCCCACGATTAAATCCACTTCGCCGTTTTCCAAACCGAAATATTCACAAGTCCCGCGCCCCGTTTTTCCAATAATTCCGGTAGCATGGGCATCATCCACCATAATTCGCGCACCGTATTTTTTCCCGATTTTTACAATTTCCGGCAAGGGGCAAATATCTCCCTCCATACTAAAAACACCATCTACAATAATCAATTTACCGGCGTCAGCAGGTAATTTAGCCAACACACGCTCTAAATCAGCCGGGTCATTGTGTTTAAAACGGACCATCTCGCCTTCGGACATTTTAACTCCGTCTAAAATACTAGCGTGGTCTAATTTGTCCACAATGGCATAGTCCCCCTTTTTAATCAAGCAGGAAACTACCCCTAAATTCATCTGATATCCCGTGGCAAATAAAAGGCCGGCTTCTTTACGTTTGAATTTAGCCAGTTTTTCTTCTAATGCATCTGCAATTTTTGTATTTCCGTTCAGTAAACGAGAACCGGCCACCCCGGTACCATATTTCTGCACGGCTTCCAGAGCGGCTTTTTTCATTTCCGGATCATTCGCCAGGCCTAAATAGTTATTAGACCCCGCCATAATATATGTTTTTCCGTCTAAAATTACTTCCGGCCCTTGCGCAGATTCTATCGGTTGAAAATATCCATAAATTCCCATGCGCATGGCAATTTTGGCATCCTTATAATTTTTACACTTCTCAAAGATATCAGCCATTTTTATCCTCACCCAACGAGCACCGCCGATTAACGGGCGGTTACTTACTTATCCTTTTAATAATGTTCGTAGTAGAACGCCCTTTCAACAGTGCAAAGCGAACCACTTTTCCTGCAAATTCTCTGCCGACGATTTGCGACGGCTTATAATCCCCGCCCTTTACCAACACATCCGGACGGATAAGTTTGATTAAATTATACGGAGTATCTTCGTCAAAAACACACACGGCGGATACACTTTCCAACGCGGCCAGCACCAACGCGCGGTCCGCTTGCTTATTAACCGGGCGTGACGGCCCTTTCAACCGTTTAACAGATGCATCACTGTTGACGCCTACTACCAATACATCCCCTTTACTACGGGCAAACTCCAGTACACTTACATGTCCGGCATGCAAAATGTCAAAGCACCCGTTTGTAAAAACTATTTTTTGACCGCTCTTACGTATATTATCCACCCATTTTTTTAACGAGCGGGTCCCCATAATTTTATTTTTTATCTTCA
>CACYBL010000019.1 GCA_902772695.1 uncultured Elusimicrobium sp. | reverse complement strand
GTATTAGCAGAAATTAAACAAAAATAATTTATGAATAGCTCGCAACGAATTGCGGTTGAGCGGTATGCTGCTGCATATGATAATTTGAGTCGCACGAACGAAGAAGCTGCCAGGCGTGCTTCGGAGTTATCTGTTGCTGCCCAAGCGCTTTTGCCGGTGCAAACGAAATTGTCTGCACCCTCCATTTCGTTGGCTCAAAAAAAACAAGTGGTTTCAGCGGCTTTGAAAGAAATGGGGCAGGTAGGTGCATTTGTTTCTGTTTTGTTAGAAGAAAAGCGATATTCACTATTAGCGGCTATTGTGGAACGGGTAAAAGAACTCCTGGACGACAGACAGGGGATCCTTCGTGCTAAAGTATTATCAGCACAACCCCTTTCTGAGGAACAACAAAAAAAGACACAGCGCATTTTGTCTGCCCGTTATGGCAAAACCGTGCAGGCGTCTTTTCAAATAAACCCGGCTCTTTTAGGTGGGTTGAAAATATATTGTAACGGGGAAATGATTGACGGAAGTTTGCAAAGGCAATTAAATTGTTTGCAAGAAGAATTGATAAAATAACGGAATGCGTATGGCAATTAGACCGGAAGAAATAACAAAAATTATTCAAGATAAAATTGAGCATTTTAATACTTCTGCTGACATAAGCGAAGTAGGAACCGTCATCCAAGTTGGAGACGGTATTGCCCGGGTACATGGTTTGCAAAATGTGAAATCATCCGAATTGGTGGATTTTGGAAACGGTATCAAGGGAATGGCAATGAACTTGGAATATGATAACGTTGGTTGTGTGCTAATGGGTTCAGATACCCATATCAAAGAAGGGGGAATTGTCAAACGTACGGGAGAAGTAATCAGTATCCCCGTTGGGGAAGATGTAATCGGACGAGTCGTCAATCCGTTAGGTCAACCTTTGGATGGTAAGGGCGGTTTAAAAACAGATAAGAATATGCCGCTTGATATTGTTGCTCCGGGGATTATTGACCGACAGCCCGTTAAACAACCGTTACAAACCGGTATCAAAGCTATAGACGCGATGGTACCAATCGGAAAGGGACAACGCGAACTTATCATTGGGGACCGGCAAACCGGAAAAACCGCCATTGCTATAGATGCTATTATCAATCAAAAAAATGTGCCACAAGAGCAACGTTGTATTTGTATTTATGTGGCTATCGGACAAAAACAAAGTACCGTGGCACAAGTTGTTAAAACATTAAGTGATTTTGGGGCGATGGATTATACGGTGGTTGTATCGGCTACAGCGTCGGATCCTGCTTCTCTTTTGTACATTGCTCCATATGCGGGCTGTGCCATCGGCGAGTATTTTATGTGGAAGGGGAAGGATGTCCTTATTGTGTATGACGATTTGTCTAAACATGCGCAAGCATACCGCCAGATGTCACTTTTGTTGCGTCGTCCACCAGGGCGTGAGGCCTATCCCGGAGATGTTTTTTACTTACATTCCAGATTGCTGGAACGGGCTTGTAAACTATCTAACGAAAATGGCGGAGGGTCTTTAACGGCGTTGCCCATTATTGAAACACAAGCCAATGACGTTTCGGCATATATTCCGACGAATGTAATTTCAATTACGGACGGGCAAATTTATTTGGAAAGTAATCTCTTCTTAAGTGGAATTAAACCGGCAGTAAACGTAGGTCTTTCAGTTTCCCGTGTGGGCGGAAGCGCACAACGCAAAACCATGCGCAAGGTGGCTGGCACTTTACGTATTGATCTCTCGCAATATCAAGAATTGGCCGGATTTGCTCAATTCGGATCAGAATTGGATAAAGAATCTCAACGTCAAATTGCCCGCGGTCAGCGTATGACGGAATTGTTAAAACAAAACCAATATATGCCTTTAACGGTTGGGGAAGAAGTCTTGGTATTGTATGCCGGTACAAATGGGTATTTGGATGCAGTAGAAGTAAGAGATGTTTTGACGTATGAAAAGCAATTATTAGCTTTTGCTCGGGCGGAAAAATCGGGAGTACTCGATAAACTTAACACAGAAAATGAACTGTCTGAAGCACTGGAAGCGAAAGTAACGGAATTGTTGGAGAAATTCAAAACGGTATTTCAAGCCGGTAAATAGGAGAATGCTATGGATACAAAGTCAAAGAAAAAATATCTAGTCACAGGCGGGGCCGGCTTTATCGGTAGTAATATTGCCAAAACATTGGAAGCCGAAGGGCATGAAGTAACCGTATTGGATGATTTTTCCAAAAATGGAAATTTTAAAAATTTGATTGGTTTCAAAGGTGATGTAATTACTTGTGATTTATTTGAACGAGTACCACACGATATGTACTTTGATGCCATCTTCCACGAGGCGGCCATTACAGATACCACAGTTATGGATCAAAAAGCGATGATGGAGCAAAACGTGGAAGCTTTTAAGAATTTACTGGATTTTGCGGCAGACAACGAAATTAAAAAAGTTATTTATGCTTCTTCCGCGGCTACTTATGGAAACGGTCCCGTTCCTAATGTGGAAACACAACCTACCCATCCGGAAAATGTATATGGTTTTTCCAAAGTTATTATGGATAATGTGGCGCGGCAATTTGCAGATGATAATAACGATATGAAAATTATCGGACTCCGCTATTTTAATGTTTATGGCCCGGGGGAGTATTACAAGGGGAAAATGGCGAGTATGGTCTATCAACTGTATAATCAAATGAAGGCAGGGCAGCGTCCGCGTGTGTTCAAAAACGGCGAACAACAACGTGATTTTGTATATGTAAAAGATATTGTCAAAATTAATATGTGCGCTTTAAAGAACGGTAAAGAAACGGGCGTATTTAATGCAGCTACGGGTATTCCGCGCGATTACAATGCAATTATAGCTTGTCTGAATAAAGAGCTTGGCACAAATTTAGAACCGGAATATATTGATAATCCGTATCCGTTCTTCCAACTCAAAACACAAGCGGATATTACTAAATCCAAAGAAAAACTTGGTTACGAGCCGGACTATACGTTGGAACAAGGGATTGCTGATTACGTATCTATATTGGAAGCACGTAATAAATAATAGGTATTTATGGAATCGCTTAGGGACATACGGCAAAATATTAAAGCCATCAAATCTACGCAACAGATTATGCAGACGATGAAAATGATTTCCAACGCCCGCATACGCAAAGCGCAAGATGCGATGACGGCTGCCCGTCCCTTTGCGACCAAAATGCTGGAAATGGTGCGTGATTTAACACCCGAAGTATTGGCGTTACCGCAACCGCAAGACGGGCCCGAAACGTGGGCGAGCCGTTTATTTGTTAACCGCACTGCTGACCCAAACAAGATCGGGCTTATCGTTATTACCGGAGATAAAGGCCTGACGGGGTCTTTCAACGCGGTTGTCTTGCGGGCCGCGATGAGATTTATCAAAGAACACCAAGAGAAAGAAATTTTTGTATTTACTATTGGGAAAAAAGGGCGTGATTTTCTGTCTCGGTTGCGGCTGGATAATTTGCATATCGTATATGAAAGTGTAGGTATTTTTCCGAAAGTGTCTTATGCACATGCTGAATTGCTCGGAGAAGCGGTACTGAAACATTTTCTGAAAAACAA
Organism: uncultured Elusimicrobium sp.; assembly: GCA_902772695.1. Lineage (GTDB taxonomy): Bacteria > Elusimicrobiota > Elusimicrobia > Elusimicrobiales > Elusimicrobiaceae > Avelusimicrobium. The sequence continues at coordinate 11,486 of CACYBL010000019.1, read as the reverse complement.
TTTACATAGCATTACACTGATTTATAACGATTTTAAATCACTTGCCAGCCAAAATTTGGTAGAAGAAACAATTTTGCCGTTCACGCCCGGCGCGAAAACGGAAAAAAATTTTTCTGAAGAATTTACATTTGAACCGGGAATTTTAGATATTTTTAAACTCATGGTACCGCGGCTTGTGAAAGCAAATATGTACCGCATATTATTAGAATCTCAAGCGGCTAATTTAGCGGCCACGACCAGTGCCATGGATGCAGCCAGTAAGAACGCTGGCGAGATTGTCAGTGCGTTAGGGTTGAAATTAAACAAGGTGCGCCAAGCTGGTATCACCAACGAAATTTTAGATATTGTAAACGGGGCAGAGGCCCTAAATAACTAACGGGGAATTATGGAAAAGGGAAAAGTAATTCAAGTTATTGGTGCGGCGGTAGATGTACAGTTTAACCAGGAACATTTGCCTGCTATTGAAAATGCCATTGAAATTGATATGGACGGCAAGCGCAAAATCGTAGCCGAAGTAGCTCAGCAAATGGGAGATGGCATTGTGCGTTGTGTGGCATTGGAAAGCACAGATGGTTTACAACGCGGTGCTCAAGCCGTGGATACGGGGGGGCCTCTTATTGTGCCGGTAGGTGAAAAATGCTTAGGGCGTTTACTTAACGTGTTGGGTAAACCGCAAGATCACAAAGGCGACATCAAAGCGGAAATGACGTTGCCTATTCACCGGGCCGCTCCATCGTTAGTTGATCAAAATCCTACCCCTGAAATTTTTGAAACTGGTATTAAAGTGATTGACTTAATTGCCCCGTATATGAAAGGAGGAAAAGTAGGTCTTTTCGGCGGGGCAGGAGTTGGTAAAACCGTGCTGATTATGGAGCTTATTAACAACGTGGCGCGGGAACATCATGGCAGCTCTGTATTTGGCGGGGTTGGGGAACGTAGCCGTGAAGGTAACGATTTAATGTTGGAAATGAGCGAATCAAAGCTTTCCGATGGAAGTACTGTACTGGACAAAACAGTATTGGTATATGGTCAAATGAATGAACCGCCTGGAGCACGTGCCAAAGTAGCACTGACCGCTTTAACACAGGCAGAGTATTTCCGCGACGTAAAAGGGCAAGACGTGCTGTTGTTCTTGGATAATATTTTCCGTTTTGTACTGGCCAACTCCGAAGTGTCAGCGCTTCTTGGGCGCATGCCTTCTGCTGTTGGATACCAGCCCACCCTGAACACGGAAATAGGTTCTTTGCAAGAACGCATCACTTCCACGAAAAAGGGAGCAATTACATCTATTCAAGCTGTCTATGTGCCGGCGGATGATTTAACAGACCCCGGCGTAGCGGCTACATTTACGCATTTGGATTCCACCTCTGTTCTTTCGCGTCAAATCGCAAGTTTGGGCATTTATCCGGCGGTGGATCCGTTAGAGTCTTCCTCACGTATTTTGGATCCGCGCATTTTGGGCGAGGAACATTACAGTGTATCCCAGCGTGTGCGCCAGATTTTGCAGAAATATAAAGATTTGCAAGATATTATTGCTATTTTGGGTATGGACGAACTGTCTGACGAGGACAAAAAAACCGTCGGACGTGCGCGCCGTATCCAGAAATTTTTATCACAACCGTTCTCTGTAGCAGAACAATTTACCGGCCACCCCGGCAAATATGTAAAACTCGCCGATACGATAAGAGCATTTAAAGGCATTGTAGATGGCGAATATGATCATATTCCGGAAGCGTGCTTTTACATGTGTGGCGGTATTGAAGATGTATTAGCAAATTACGAAAAAGTAAAAGATCGCAACTAATATGGCTAAAAAGCTAAAACTTAATCTCATTACACCGCAAAAACAACTGCTTTCCGACTTGGAAGTGGATATGATTGTGTTGCCGGCCCTGCTGGGAGAAATGGGAATTTTGCCCGGGCATATTCCGGTGCTTGTCCAACTTACCTATGGTGATTTGCGTTATAAAAAAGATGGCAAAGATTTTGATTTTGCCGTTATGGGCGGATTTGTAGAAGTAAAAGACGATGATACGGTTAACGTATTTGCTGAGGGTGCTGACTTGGCGGACGAAATAGATGAAGAGGCCGAGAGTCAAAAAATCAAAAAAGCGAAAGATGCTCTATCTAAAAAAGATGCGGATATTGATTTCGAACTAGCGGAAATTGAGTTAAAACAAGCCATTACCCGTATGAAAGTTAAACGTCGTAAATTGAATTAATTCTATTTGTAGTATTTTAATTAAAAAAGGAGAAATTATGCGAAATATAACCCCAGGTTTTACGTTCCGCCGTTTGTGGATATTGCCGTTGTTGTTTGTTGTAGCAGTTGTGATTGTTTGTTTAAATTCGTATTTTACGGTATCGGCCGGTAATGTGGCAGTTAAATTGCGTCTCGGTAAATTGATAGGTGCCTATGGAGAAGGTGTCCATTACAAAATTCCATTTATAGATAGTGTGGAAAAATTTTCTGTACGTATTAAAAAAGATTCTTTTGACACAGAAGCGTTTTCTAAAGATTTGCAAACAGTCGGGTTGACGTTAGCCGTCAATCACCGCATCTTGCCCAATACGGTAGAATCTATTTATCGTAATTTGGGCCCGGAATATACGAATACTATTTTGAAACCCATGGTGGAAGAATGGACAAAGGCCGTGATTGCCAAATATTCGGCGGATAGTCTAATTGCCAACCGTGTGGAAGTGGCCCGCGAACTTAATGAGATTTTAAAAGCTAAAATGGCCGAAAAAGAAGTAATTGTTTCCGATATTGCTATTACAAATTTTGAATTTTCAAAACAATTTTTAAAAGCGGTAGAAGAGAAACAAATAGCCGAACAGGAAGCTAAACGCGCTACGAACTTAGTGGAAAAAGTAAAAAAAGAGGCCGAACAAAAAATCTTGCAGGCCGAAGCGGAAGCAAAATCCTTGCGATTACAGCGTGAAGTGGTATCAGACAACTTAATTAAATTACGTCAAGTAGAAGCACAACTTAAAGCCATTGATAAGTGGGACGGGCGCATGCCTACGTATATGGCAGGTAATCAAATGCCTTTTGTAATGGTTCACTAGAAAGGCCATCTTGCACAAAAAAGGAACTCTGCATAGGGTTCCTTTTTTTGTTTTGTATCAACCCCAATTTATAATTAGCACTCAAAAAAGGGGGTTGACAAAAATAAAATAATTGCATATAATTTTAGCAGAGATTTAAAGCGAGTGCTAAAATAATAGACGGTACAACCAGGATAATCTTTATGAGAATTTTAAAACCGGAAGTAGCCAAAGCGCGTAAAGAAAAAATTTTAAGGTGGGTAGTCCAACAATATGTGGAAACCCGCCGTCCGGTTGGTTCACAGATGATCGCTTCTGAAGCGTTACCGGATGTTTCAAGTGCTACCATCCGTAATATTATGGCGGAATTGGAAGAAGAAGGTTTTTTGTATCAACCACATACCTCCGGTGGACGTATTCCAACAGATAAAGCATACCGGTATTATGTGGATTATTTAGCCAATATACAGAAAATGGCCGCTAAAGAACGCCAACGTATTGAAGAAGCGTATGATTCCCGAGTAAATGAAGTAGATAATATGTTGGCGCAAACGTCCCGCTTGTTGGCCATGCTATCAGGGGCAGCGGGGTTTGTATATACTTCCAATGTACAGGAACAGCGCGTACAGCGGCTTGATTTTATCCCGCTGGCACCGGGGGCGGTGTTAGCTGTTTTAGTTACGCAATCGGGTGCGGTACGTCATTGGCCGGTACGGACGGGCTATGTTATCAATCCGTCCCGTTTGCGGATTTTGAGCCGCTTTATTAACGAAGAAATTTCCGGTCATACATTGGCTCAAGCACGTAAAATCTTGTGGCAACATGTACATTCTGGTCATCGTGAAATTGCCGGCATGGCGGATTTGGCAACACAAGTATTAAAAGACATGGAGCGCCCACAAGTTGATAATGAATTGTATGTGGAAGGATTTGGGCAATTGTTGGAAAATACTTCCGAAGATGATTTTGAAGATTTGAAACAAATGATGCGCGTGGTAGAGGAGCGGGATCGCTTTTCTACGTTATTAAGTGAGAAAATGACGGGGATGGAGAAATCCAACCAAAAATTAAATGTAAGCATTGGCAGCGAAAACGAACTCAAAGAGTTAAAGAATTTGAGTATAGTTTCTACTGCCTGCCGAGTGGGGGATAAAACGGTGGGCATGCTGGGTATTATCGGGCCGAAACATATGGAATATACGCGGGTGATGTCCTTGGTGAACTTTATCGGTAGTTTACTGGAGAGCACTTTGCAAAATTGGACGGCCCTCCCGCTCGCCGAAGAAGAAGATTATGAGTAAACATCATCAGCATACAAAGGCCGAAGCCCAAGTTGCCCAGGCCGAGGACTTGGAACAAACAACATTTACAGAGGCGGCACAATCTGTTGCGCCCGCTCAAGAAGCCAAGCCGAATTATTATGAACAATTTGTGCGTTTAAGCGCAGATTTTGAAAATTTCCGCAAACGCACAGAACGGGAAAAAGCAGCTTTTTTGTCTTACGGGAAAAAAGAGCTGGCTGAAAAGTTATTACCGTCTTATGAAATTTTACTCAAACAAGCGGACTCTCTAAACAAAAAAGAAGCTTCCAAGGGGACGGATAATGAGTTAAAAAATGTAGTAAGCGGAATCCAAATGATTTTAAGCGAGATGGAAAAAGCATTCCGTTCCGAAGGGATTGAGCGGATAGATGTGCTCAATAAACCGTATGATCCGGCAACGCAAGAAGTCGTAGCGATGGTGCCGGCAGATGAGAAGCAAGACGGTCTTGTTTTGCAAGAAGTACAAATGGGGTTTATGTTGGACGGCAAGGTCCTGCGCCCGGCGCGGGTAATAGTTGGCCAACATTCGCAGGAATAACATTTTGATAGCGGTTTATCCGCCAAAAATTTACACGAAAGGAGATAAAAGTATGGCAAAAATTATTGGTATTGACTTGGGGACATCCAACACCGCAGCTGCGGTAATGGAAGGCGGCAGAGGGACGATTATCCCGTCTGCCGAAGGGAGTTCTATCGGCGGAAAAGCGTTTCCGTCTTATGTGGCTTTTACAAAAGATGGCCAACGTTTAGTAGGGGAACCGGCTCGCCGGCAGGCCATCGCCAACCCGGAAGGTACAGTTACTGCTTTTAAGCGCAAAATGGGGGAAAATTTTAAATACAATTTGCGCGGGCAAGAATTTACGCCGCAACAACTTTCAGCATTTGTGTTGCAGAAAGTGAAAAAAGACGCCGAGGCTTTCTTAGGTGAAAAAGTGGAAAAAGCCGTTATTACCGTTCCGGCGTATTTTAACGACAACCAACGCCAAGCTACCAAAGACGCCGGTCGTATTGCCGGATTGGATGTAGTGCGTTTGGTAAACGAACCGACAGCGGCAGCGTTGGCTTTCGGTATTGATAAAGCGGGCAAGGAACAAAAAATCTTAGTGTTTGACCTTGGTGGCGGAACGCTAGATGTTACCATTATGGAAATGGGTAAAGAGGGTACCTTTGATGTGTTGGCGACTTCCGGCGATACGCAACTGGGCGGTACAGACATGGATAATGCCGTTATTAATTGGATGGTGGATGAATTCCGCAAACAAACGGGCATTGATTTATCTAAAGACAAACAAGCGGCCCAACGGTTGAAAGATGCCGCAGAGAAAGCAAAAATTGAATTATCCACCACCATGGAAACAGATATCAATCTGCCCTTTATTTCCGCCGGAGCCGATGGCCCGAAACATTTGGAGCTAAAGCTTTCCCGCGCCAAATTGGAGAGCTTGGTGGATGACATTGTCAAACGCTGCGGAAAATCTGTCAACCAAGCATTGTCTGATGCGAGCTTGTCTGCTTCGCAAATTGACCGCATTATTTTGGTTGGTGGGCCGACTCGTATGCCTATTGTGCAAAAATATGTAGAAGACTTGGTAGGCAAAAAAATTGAACGTGGTATTGATCCTATGGAATGTGTGGCTATCGGGGCCAGTGTGCAAGCCGGCATTTTAACGGGCGAAGTAAAAGATGTTCTCTTGCTGGATGTAACCCCACTGTCTTTAGGATTGGAAACTTTGGGCGGTGTCTGCACACGGCTTATTGAACGCAATACAACCATCCCGGTACGTAAAACACAAGTGTTCTCTACTGCGTCTGACAATCAACCGGCAGTAACCATCAATGTTTTACAAGGGGAACGCCCCATGGCTAAGGACAATGTGCCACTCGGTAAATTTGATTTGGATGGAATTCCGCCCGCTCCGCGTGGTGTACCGCAAATTGAAGTTACCTTTGATATTGATGCGAACGGTATTTTGAATGTGTCCGCTAAAGATTTGGGCACTCAAAAAGAGCAACACATTACTATCAGCTCACCAAATAAACTAAGCGATAGTGAAGTGGAGAAGTTTGTAAAAGATGCTGAGAAATTCGCCGAAGAAGATAAAAAACATAAAGAAGTAATTGAAGCTAAAAACCAGGGCGATAGCGTACTTTATCAAACAGAAAAAGCATTGAAAGAATATGGTGATAAAGTCAGCCAAGAAGAACGTGGCAAGATTGACCAGGCATTAAATGACTTGCGCGATGCTTTAAAAGGCGACGATACCGCTAAGATTAAATCCGCTACGGATGCTGCACTGCAAGCTGGGCAAAAATTAGGTGAGGCCATGTATAAAGATGCACAAGCCAAACAACAAGCCCAAGGCGCGGCCGGAGCTCAACCGGGTGCTGATCAGGCACAAGCTGGAACGAACAATGGTGCGAAAGAAGATGTAGTAGAAGCTGAAGTAGTAGATAAATAAATCCGTTCGGGGAATATAAACACGGGAGAGAGATAAAACTCTCTCCCGTTTTTTGTTACCACCTAAATATCTGGCCTGGCACAGAGGTTCGTATATCCAAAAGGATCGTATGGAAGGACATTCCTTTCGCAAATTAAGAGATGACATCCTCCGCCTTCGTGCTGCGCTGAAGACGGACGGGCTAATCAGTTTTGTAAAAATTTCGGAGGAGTTTTGAAGGAATCTTCCGTGGAATTAAATTATTATTCTTTGCCTTAATTTATGCGGGCTTATTTAATTCCACATACCACAAAAATTCAGTATTTCCGTGAGTGCCTTTGATGGGGCTCTCAATCACTTCGCCGCTTTTCCCGCCGTAATTTTCTTTAATGTTGTCAAAATAATCTTGCACCCGTTTAATGGCTATTTGGCGGTTTTCGTCTGTTTTTACAATGCCGTGCGGCACTTGTTTGGGAGATAATTCAAACTGCGGTTTGATTAGAAAAACAATTTGGCTTTGAGAGGCCATTATTTTAAAAAGCGGCTCCATAATCATGGTGAGCGAAATAAACGATACGTCTACCGCAGCAAATTCCGGTGCGGTTTCAAATAAATCAGGTGTCATATAACGGGCATTGGTTTCCGGCTTGAAATAAAAATTTTTATATCGGCGCATTTCATCAGCCAGTTGTCCTTTGCCCACATCTACGCCGTACACGATTTTAGCACCGGCCTGAATCATGCAATCGCTAAATCCTCCGGTGGCTACTCCAATATCTACACAAGTTTTATCTTTTACGGAAATATTCCAATGTTTCAGTGCCCCTGCCAGCTTGAGTCCACCACGCGACACGTAAGGACAGGATTTTTCTTTAAGAGAAATTTTGTCTTCCGGCAGGATGGTGCGATCTGCTCGGGTATCTGCTTCGCCGTTTACTAATACTTCGCCTGCCATAATGGAAGCTTGTGCCCGGTTTCTGCTTGCAAAAAAACCTTGCTCCACTAAGGCCATATCTAAACGTAGTTTTTTATTCGCCATCGGAGTTTTCCGCTAATTCGGTATCAAAAGGTTCCGTTATCATTTCGGTTCCTTTCTTTTTTAATTCTTCCACTTTGAATTTAACAGTTTCTAATTTTTGTGCAAGTTCTTTGGAAAGCACAATGCCTTCTTCAAACAGCTTAACCGACGCATCTAGATCGGTTTGCTCTTCTTCTAATTTGGATACAATCTCTTCCAAGCGGGAGAGCTGTTTTTCAAAGTTTACTTTTGTTGCCATAGTTCCTCACTTGACTTGTGTGTAAATCATACCGTCTTGTACTTGTACATAAATTTCTTCATTGCTTTGTGTTTGATCAACGCGGCTAATTACTGTGCCGTCTTTTTTACGCGTAATACTGTACCCGCGCTTGAGTACCGCTTGCGGACCAAGGGCGCGAAGTTTCTGAGCGGCTAATTCAAATCGTGCTGAAAATTGAGTGGCCTTCTGTGTGAAGGCGGTTTCTAAACGTAAAGTTAAATCGTCCAAATTTTGTTCTTTCTCTTGCGTAAGCGCCGACGGTCGCTTAAAAATGGGCGAATTAATTGCCAAATCGTAACGGCGTTTTGCCCTTTCATAAAATAGATTTACGGCTTGCAAGAGCCGTTTTTGTAAATTAGCAATATGCTCTTGCGTATTTTGAGAATTTTTAACAACCAATTCTGCTGCAGCCGAAGGCGTTGGGGCACGTAAATCAGCCACAAAATCGGCAATCGTAAAATCAACTTCGTGACCAACACAGGAAATTACCGGGATTTTACTTTTGAAAATAGCCCGCGCCACAATTTCTTCGTTAAAGGCCCATAAGTCTTCCAAACTTCCGCCGCCGCGCCCCAGCAAAATTACGTCGGGTTTAGGAGAAAAACGATTGGCATCTGCCAGTGCTTGGGCGATTTGCGGGGCGGCTTCGTCCCCCTGGACGAGAGTAGGAATAATTAGAATTTCCAAACGCGGGCTTCGCCGTTTTAAGACGGATAAAATATCGCGCACGGCTGCTCCGGTAGGTGAAGTTATTACGGCAATACGTTGGGGATAATTGGGAATTGCTTGCTTATGTTCTTGGGCGAAAAGACCTTCCGTTTCTAATTTCTTCTTGAGTTTTTCAAACTCTAAAAACAAATTGCCTTTCGTTAAGAGTTCTGCGCTTTTCGCTACGATTTGATAGCGGCCTTGTTTGGCATAGCACGAAAAATCTCCGCCTACGCGCACCTGCATACCTTCTTGTAATTGGTCGCTGTATTTTTTAGCGTCCCATTTAAACATCACGCCGGACAAAAGCGATTCGCGATCTTTCAAATCAAAATAAACATGCCCGCTGGCAGCAGTGCGAAGATTGCTTACTTCGCCTTCCACAAACACGCCGCGAAATACTCCTTCTAGCATTTGTTTGACAGCTAGCGTAATAGCCGTAACGGTAAATACTTGTCCGCGAAAAGGAGCTTCTGGTTCCATTTATTCTCCCTTGATTTTTTTAAGTCGTTCTATAAGTAGGGGTTCTTTGCCAAGCAGGCCCGGCTCAAAAAATTTTTTCGGATAAGGCATATACATTTGTTTCACGTAATGATTGGGAAAATCATGTGCGTATTTATACCCGCGGTTTTTTCCTCCGGAACGCAGATGATCCGGCACCGGGCGGTAACGACCTTCGCGCACTTCATTTAAAGCAGCATCCACGGCTAGGTAAGCCGAATTGCTTTTGGGGCAACAGGCCACGTAAATAGCCGCATGAGCCAACGGAATGCGTACTTCCGGCATGCCGAGCTCTTCCGCCGCGGAAAACGCTGCTTGGGCAATCATCAGGGCGGCCGGTTCGGCTAATCCCACGTCTTCGCTAGCACAAATTAAGATACGTCGGGCGATAAAGCGGGGATCTTCTCCGCTTTCTAACATGCGTGCTAACCAGTAGACGGCAGCATCTGGGTCTGATCCGCGCATAGATTTGATAAATGCGGAAATAATATCGTAATGTTCATCCCCTTTTTTATCGTAGTTGAGATGCCTGCGTTGAATACATTCTTGTGCGGTTTGTAAATCAATATGTTTGAAGCCGTCCTTGCCCGGCTTGGTAGTAACAAAAGCTAATTCGGCCGCGTTGAGCATCTTGCGGCTATCTCCGTTGGCTTGCGTAACAAAAAATTCCGCCGCATCATCATCTATTTTGGCTTGTTCGTTTTGCGCCGCACGGTGTAAAATTTTAAGCAAATCTTGCTCATTCAGTGCTTTGAACTCAAATACGGAAAATCGCGATAGCAAAGCCGTGTTAATATAAAAGTAAGGGTTTTCTGTTGTGATACCAATGAGGATAATATCGCCGCGTTCCACGGAGGGCAATAATACATCTTGCTGTGTCTTATTGAAATGATGAATTTCGTCCAAAATAACGAGCGTGCGTTTTTGGTCAAAAGTAGGGGTGCGCGCACGGTCTTTTGCTTCGGCCAAGACTTTTTTGATATCGGCTACGCCGGCAGCAGCAGCGTTCAGTTCTACGGTGTATGCTTGTGTACGAGACGCAATAAAGCGTGCCGTGGCCGTCTTACCGCAGCCGGGCGGCCCGAAAAAAACAGCCGATTTAATCATGTCTGCTTCCAGCAAGCGGCGTAACATTTTCCCTTCGCCGAGCAGATGCGGTTGCCCGGCAAAATCCTCTAGTTTTTTGGGTGCTTGCCGCGCTGCCAATGGAACAGTGGTTTCTTCTTTTTCTTCACGCATATTTATTTTTGTTGTGTTTCCAACGCGCTTTTGAGCTTAAGGATTAAATCATTCACGCGAGAGTTCTCTTCCTGGCGCTTTCCACCTTCATTTTGTGTTTGAGCGTAAGCTTGTGCGGCAAAATGCAACGCGGCCATAAGGGCCTGTTTGAGGGTATCTATTTCGTCGAGTTGACGCATGTATGCCTCAACTTGTCCGGCCAGATCGGTTAGTTCCACCATGCCCAATCCTTCGGGCTCTACATCCAGCGGGATATTTTTGATTTCTACTTGTACAATATCTCTTTTTGACATATAGGTTTATTGTATCTTTTTTCCGTGGGGATTGGTTATTTGGGTTATTTTGTCTTTTTTACCGGCGCAAGAAGCGAAAAAAATAGGTGCGGGTGGGAATCGAACCCACGAATATCAGTTTTGCAGACTGACGCCTTACCACTTGGCCACCGCACCGTAAACACAAATTTTCTTCCTAACTATTATAGCAAAAAAACATATTTTTAGAAAGTTGAAATTAGGTCTTGATTTTTTTATCAATTCATTTACACTATGCATAAGGGAGAGCCACAGACGCCCAACTGAATTGGGTATGCCTCGTTAAGAGAGCCGGGCCTCCCCTCTTTGTGGTTTATTTTACGGATTTTCTCTTGCCAATACTGTTTCCTTATGATATAATGATTAAAAGGCCTCCGCTAGGGAGGCCGTTTTTAACGGCTATAGTGCCCCCAGGGACACTTCCCCCGTACGTGTTTTTTTGATATAATAAAGTGTTGGTTTTTGCGGGCGTGGTTCAATGGTAGAACACTAGCCTTCCAAGCTTGTGACGAGGGTTCGATTCCCTTCGCCCGCTTTGTTTTTTGCTGGGGTAGCTCAGTTGGTAGAGCATTTCCATGGTAAGGAAAAGGTCGTGGGTTCAATTCCCACTCCCAGCTT
>CACYBL010000018.1 GCA_902772695.1 uncultured Elusimicrobium sp. | reverse complement strand
ATTAATCAAGCAACTTTGCCAGGCTCCGAATGCTGCCGTGCATTTTTTGAGTGGCGGCACCCAAACCAATCTCACCGTGATTGCCGCCATGTTGCGCCCGTATCAATGTGTCATTTCGGCCGACTCGGGGCATATTAATGTGCATGAAACAGGAGCCATTGAAATTACCGGCCACCGTATACTTACCGCGCCCAATCAAAACGGAAAAATTACCGCACAACAAGTTGCCAATTTATGCGAAACACATTGGCAAGATGATAACCCCGAATTTGCCCCGCAACCTAAATTGGTCTACATTTCTTTTCCTACGGAATTCGGCACGCTCTATACTCAACAAGAACTGCGCGACTTACGCCGTGTTTGTGATGAAAACAATTTATTCCTATTTATGGACGGAGCACGGTTGGGCTATGGGTTGACCGCCCCCGGTAATGACGTAACTTGGGCCGATATCGCCACATGCTGTGATGCTTTTTATATCGGCGGTACCAAATTAGGAGCGCTTTTAGGTGAAGCGGTGGTTATTGTTAATCCAAAAATTCAAAAAGACTTCCGCTATTTCATGAAACAACGTGGCGCTATTTTAGCCAAAGGGCGGATCTTGGGCATCCAGTTTTTAACGCTTTTCCAAGATGGTTTATACCTGAAGCTGGCAGCTCATGCCAACCGCATGGCGGCTCTTATCCGCCAGGCCTGCAAAAAAGCATCTATCCCCTTTTTATATGATTCGCCCACGAACCAACAATTCCCCATCTTGGAAAAAGGTCTACTCAAAAAATTAGAGCAAACGTACGCCTTTGCCCACATCAAACCGATAGATCACCGTCAGACGGCTATCCGCATTTGTACCAGTTGGGCCACGCGGGAAGAAGACGTCCGGCAATTTATTGCCGATCTTCATTCCCTCATGGAGTAATCTTATGTTTTATATCGGATGTCATTTATCTTCTTCAAATGGTTTTGAAGCCATGGGAAAAACAGCGCTCGATATCGGGGCAAATACTTTTCAATTTTTTACACGCAATCCGCGCGGGAGCAAGGCAAAACCCATTGATCCGAAAGATGCTGCCGCTTTGCAAACATTATTAAAAACGCATCATTTTGCACCTATCATTGCACATGCTCCATATACGTTAAACCCGGCCTCGGCCGACCCAAAAACACGTGAATTCGCTCGCCTCACCATGCAAGATGATTTGCAGCGTATGGAATATTTGCCAGGCAATTTATATAATTTTCACCCCGGAAGCCACGTCGGTCAAGGGATAGAAACCGGTTTGCAATTTATTGTAACATTGTTAAATGATATTCTGACCCCTCACCAAGCCACCACCGTCTTATTGGAAACCATGGCAGGTAAAGGCAGTGAGATCGGACGAAGTTTTGATGAGCTTAAACGGATATTGGATGCAGTTAAACAAAACGAAAAAATGGGGGTTTGCCTGGATACTTGCCACATCCATGATGCAGGATACGATTTGAGCCGATTGGACGACGTGCTAAATGAATTTGATAAACAGATCGGTTTATCCCGGCTCAAGGCCATTCACCTCAACGACAGTCTAAACCCTCTTGGAGCGCACAAGGACCGACATGCTGTTATCGGCGGCGGGGCTATCGGCATGCAAACGTTGACAAAAATCATCAATCATCCTGCCTTGAAACATTTGCCTTTTTGTCTGGAAACCCCAAACGATCTCAACGGATATGCTCGTGAAATCAAACTTTTGCGAGGGTTGTATCGCGATTAGTTTTAGCTACCACAATCAAACTATATCCCCCTATCCAAAAAGCAGCCCACGCGTGGGGCAATAGTTTATGCGCCAGTTGGCGAATACACATCCCCAAGCGGCTTTTCCAACTCGTAAGTTTGGGAGGACGTTCCACGTATTTATTGGTGTAATGCATGGAAAGGATTTGGCAGTTGTTCTTTTGCAAAAATTGTTTTAAGGAGCGCGCTGTAAAAAAATGGATATGTCCTACTGTCTGACGTTCACGCTCAAGCAAAGACGGAAACAAGAAAGAACGAACCGATAAATCCAATGGTACATGCAAAACAAACAATGAGGCATGGGAAGACAAATTCTTAAACCAAGCGTCAGGATGTTCCAAGTGTTCAATTACATCTATTGCTAATACTAAATCAAACCACCCGGCCGGCGGTTCGGGAGCGCACACAAATTTTACATTGTGAGGTTCATCAGCCCGGGCAAGCATATATGCTTGCGGGGAAACCTCCCACCCCACAAATTGGACCTCCGGCGATTTTTGGCTCCAGAGCTTTATAATATCTCCAGTCCCGCAGCCCGCATCTAATACTCGGGTCATTTGCGTCACATGTATTGAATTTAACACACGCAAGATATGAGAAAGCTTCCACGGGGCATCTTCGCGATGCCAAGAAGGATTCTTGAGAAGGTACGAACCATTCGTGTAAAGGGTGGGCACGGGCATAATTTTCCTGTTAATACAATTTTCCCCAAAGCCCAAAACATGGCAACACCATGGGGGAGAATCACTTGCTATATAAAATAAAGTCCGCCTACTAGGGCGGACTTTCTCAAATGGTGGACCTGACAAGGATCGAACTTGCGACCTCCTGCATGCCATGCAGGCGCTCTCCCAGCTGAGCTACAGGCCCGTTATGTTTTTATTATAACAGTTTTTATCGAAAAGTGCAAACCCCGAGGAAACCTTAAATTTCATACAATAAACATATGCCTTGGTACAAAGATAAAATTCTAGGATATATACTCGGTATCGCAACTCTTTCCAAATTGATTGCCTTCTTGTATCTCTACTTTGTAAATCCTTTGGGGGAACAAGCACTGATATTTCCGGATTCGTTGGGATATGTATATCCCGCGCAGACCTTACTGGAACATGGGGCTTTATGGGAAGCTGTATCGGCGACTCCTTTATTGATGAGAACCCCGGGATATCCCTGGCTCATTGCTTTCGTCCAATTTCTTACGGCAAACGCCACTTGGGCTATCATTTTTGTCCAAAATGTAATTGCGCTAGTCACATTACTCCCGATCTATTTAACAACACGCCAACTAGCCGGGATAAATGCGGCCCGGACAGCCGCTGGACTTTATGCGGCAAGTACATTATATTTTTCGCTGGCTTTTTCTATTTTGACTGAAACCTGGTGTGTTTTCTGGCTTGCCTGGTTCATCTATTTTTTGTTGCGGTGGCAACAGAAATCACAATGGAAATTCATAATACCAGCGGCATTATGCTTGGCTTTTTCCGTATACATCCGTCCTGCTGTTTATTATCTGGTTCCGATTATATGCATTATATTGCCGGGACTAATATGGAAGCGCAAATCACCCCAATTATTTTGTCAAATTCTGTGCGGTTTCATACTCCCGGTAATTATTTTGATAGGCATTTGGCAGGTACGTAATTATAGGCAAACCGGCTATGGCGGTTTCACTACCGTTGGGGCGTACAATTTATACATTTGGAATGAAGACTATATCGCACGGAAAGAAAATATTTCCGTCGCGCAGGCACACCAGGAATTATTGGCCCGACTTCCTTCTGATTTTTATCAGCAACCAGCAAGTGAACAAGTCCGCCTGTATCGCCAATTAGCGACTCCTTTGCTTAAAGAGAGTTGGATGTATAAAATATCACGGCTTCCTTTGTGGGCAGGGAAAACATTGTTGGGTACAAATTATGTACATATAAATCAATTAATATTTGGGGAGAAAGATTCGCCCGAAAGAACTTTAAATCAAACCGGAGCTTTACCAAAATCGTGGCTACGTACCTGGCCGGAAAAAATTGTTTTTTTATTTGTTTTCTTGCAAGTATTTATTACCGTTGGACTTGGCACAATCGGGCTGTGGCTACTGCGCAAAAAAAATCTTGCAGCCGCCATATTTTTGACAATTTATATAGGATATTTTTGGGCTATCGGGTCCAGTTTTTTTGGAGCATATGCTCGTTTTCGGGCGCCATTTGAGTTGGTTTTTTGTATGACAGCAGGGCTGGCACTTTCAATGGGAATAGGTCAACTCCATGGCAACAAACGTCCTTAATAACCGATGGCTAAACTTTCAATTAAAAAATCTGGAAAATTCAATTTCCGCATTTTCTCTTGTGTTTTCTGCACATCATACGGTTCACGTAAAAATTGAAAGGTATTTTTACTGTTATCCCAAATTCCAAAAGCAGCTTGCGGATTTTTATCCCGCGGTTTTCCTACTGCCCCGGGATTTATAACATACCGCGCATGTGAAGCCAAAGGGATGACTTGCTCTGGACGAGACACCAACGATACCAAACAATCCTCTGTCGTCCCTTCCATATAAAACGGCAAATGGGTATGCCCCACAAAACAGACCTGCCCTTTCCATAAAGGAGCGTTCGCATAGAACTGGGCATCATTAGTAAAGTATTCTTTCACCGGGTCCGCCGGAGTACCATGCACAACACAAAAATTTTTCCCCTCTATCTTGGCAGGCAATTCAGCTAATGAACGAAAGGAAAATGCCGACAAATGCTTCTTCCCTTCTTCCAAAGCGATTTGGGCATCATAATTAAAAAATGCTTCTAAAACAGGATGGCATAAAGCCGCGTCGTGATTGCCAACAACGCAAGCCAGTAGCGGAAGTTGAAAAATTTTTTTTACACAGATTTCCGGATCCGGGCCATATCCTACCATATCGCCACAGAAGATGAACTTTTCTACCCGTTCTTTTTCAAAACGGGCCAGACAAGCATCTAAGGCCTCCAAATTGCCATGCACATCCGAAAATACACCAATTTTCATTAGGCCTCCGCCAATGCTTCTATCGCTTCTTTCTTTTTGATGTCTTCAGGGTTGGTGCGATCTGCCAAATTAACAGACATTACCTTGGATACTCCACTTTCTTCCATCGTAATTCCATATAACATGCGGGCAGCTTCCATCGTACGTTTGTTGTGCGTAACAACAATAAACTGCGTGGTTTTAGAGAATTCTTTAATTAGGTTAACGTATCTTTCCACATTGGCTTCATCCAACGCCGCATCTGCTTCGTCCATGATACAGAAAGGAGATGGATTGTGTGTAAAGAATGCAAATAAAAGCGACATGGCGGTCAACGTCTTTTCACCGCCGGACATAGAAGTTATATTAAGCAATTTCTTACCTGGCGGTTGGGCAAAGATTTCAATACCGGTTTCCAATAGATTATCCGGTTGGGTAAGCACCAAATCGCATTCGCCCCCCCGGAAGAGCGTTTGGTAGATATTTTTGAAATGCATCCGTACTTGATCAAACGTATAGCGGAAATTTTCGCGCGTGGTCTGATTAATTTTATTAATAGCCGCTTTCAAATCTTTTTTGGCACTTTCCAAATCGTTGATTTGGCTCTTTAAGAAATTATTACGCTCATTCAGTGCGTCATATTCTTCCGGTGCTGTCATATTAACCGCGCCCATATTTTCAATGCGTTTGCGCATCATTTTGACGCGCTCATAATCTACGGTCTTTTCACCGTAATGGAGTTGAGCTTCCTCCGGCGTAATATTCCAACTTTCCAATAAATTGTTGGCTACGGTTGTACGTTGCCGGCGGGCATTGGAAAGCGCATTCTCCAAATCGTTCTTTTTGATCGTTAAATCTGAAAATTCTTTCTTGCAGGCGTTTAATGCAGCCGTTTTTTCATTAAACTCTTTTTTCAACGCCTCTACTTCACCACGCATTTTGTGTTCAGTTAACTCCAACTGCGCCAATGTATCCCGTTCGCTGGATAGCTTGGCTTGCGTAGATAATTTTTCTTCCGCCAAACTTTTTAGACGCAAGTTGGAAGATGCTACTCTTTCATTGCGTTTACCTTCACTATCGGTTAAGCTATTAAATTCAAATTCCGTAGATTTCAAATCCAGTTCCACATTATTCTTCTTAATGCGAACATCATATAGCTGGGCACTAATCGTATTCAGCGTCTCCTTCAGTTTCTCGGCCTGGGCACGCAATTCTACCTGTTTCAGCCGCAATTGTTCCCCCCGGGTTTGAGTATCTGCATGCTGCTTTTTTAATTCTTCTAATTGTTTCTTCAAAGTTTCCACCGTTTGTTTACGGTTATCCACCCGTAGGGTAATTTCCTGCTTGCGCGATGCCGCACGAGCAAGTTCCTGTTTGGTAACAGCAATTTCACGCTCTTGATTGGCTCGTTCGTTTTGAACGGTGTTGAGCGCAACGGCAGACTCTTGCCATTTGGTCCGCAAAGTTTTCAATTTTTCTTCAACTTGTTTCAATTGTTCGTAATTGGAAATTGTTCGGGCCGAAAGTTTTTCTTCCTCGGAAGTTTTATTTTCCATTTCTGTGCGTACCGTTTCTTCCTCTCCCCAGTATGCTTCCGGGGCTCGTACATTTTCCGCACCGCCACCTATAAAAAATTCATCTTTTACAACACCATCTTTATAACTATATCCACCTATTATACAGTCCACTAAATTTTCCAGTTCCGGCTTATAAGAAAGTTGTTTCTTTAAAGCATTTTCGGGCTGAGCGTGTTTAACGGCAGGCACTCCCGAAAGGACAATAAACTTAGCACGCGCTTTGCCATTTTGCTTTAGTAAATCCAGAGCCGCTTGAACTGTTTTTTCATCTGTACATAATACTGCATCCAAATACTTACCGAAAGATTCTTCCACAGCAACGCTCAATTCCGGTGTATATTTTAACGCTTTACGAAGCGTCCCTTTTACTCCGGTTAGCCCACTTTTACTGACCAATTGCGCTCCTACCCAGTAGGGGTCATTCTTGCCCTGTGTCTGGATCATGTCTAATTTAGCCTTAAGCGCGGCCACGTGGGAACGAATGGCGGATATTTGCTCATTTAAGGAAACCCTCTCTTGCTGGAGCTTTTGGAGCGATGTTTCTTCTTGAGTAATTTCCTGATGAACCTGATCGGATATTTT
>CACYBL010000017.1 GCA_902772695.1 uncultured Elusimicrobium sp. | reverse complement strand
TCTGCCGGGTTAAAAGAATTGGAAGGAGATTTGCCGTTACTTGCCATTACTCGTAAAATTACCTATTCCAGCGGTTCTATTTTTTATAGTGCTGAGCCGGCTGATACACTTACTTTTACTTTTATCTACGAACATAAGCACCCCTTGGTATCCCATTTGGAATATACGTTGGAGTTTACGCCGGAAAACTACATCAATCAAATCGCACGAGCCCGCACCTTTGGGTTTGAGGAAGAGCTTGCCTTCCTAAAAGCTCACGGACTGGCTAAAGGTGGCAATTTGGAAAATGCAGTGATTATTGGCAAAGACCGTTTCTTAAATGAACGCCGGTATCCGGATGAAATGGTACGCCACAAATTATTGGATTTAATCGGGGACATCAGTTTAACGGCCCACCGATTACCGGCGCTGCGTATTACTTGCAAAGGCGGCGGCCACAAACATAACGCTATTTTTGCTAAAATTTTGCTAGATAACCGGGAGGAAAAATGCCGGTAAAACCAATTTCGCTTAAACATTTTTTAACACTTCCCGTCGCTGAATCGTATGGGAAGGAGTATATTAAAGCAAATATCCCCCACCGGGAGCCGTTTCTATTGGTGGATGAAATCCGCTTGCTTGAAAAAGGGAAAAAATATATCGGCGTGCACCAAGTACGACCCGATGAATATTATTTCCAGGGGCATTTCCCCGGGAAACCCGTTATGCCCGGAGTACTGGTTATTGAAAGTATGTCCCAAGCGTTTGGCGGGGCGGTAATGAGTGCGGTAGCACAGGATAAAAAGACGATTCCGTTGTTCTTAAGTATCAGTGAGGCTAAATTCCGCGGTATGGTTCGCCCCGGCGATACATTGGAAATGCCCATTGAGATTTTACGGTTAGGGCGCATCTCTAAAATTTACAGTGAAGCTTACGTTCAAGGTAAATTATGCGCTCAAGCCACCCTTAATTTTATTTTAGGAGATTTTCCCCATGACTAACATCCATCCCTCTGCTGTGATTGATCCTACTGCTAAAATTGACCCCTCTACCGTGGTGGGACCGTATACCGTAATTGGTAAAGATGTAATTATCGGCAAAAATAACCATATCGGTCCGTTCTGCGTAATTGAAAACACCACTATGGGAGATAACAATGAGTTAATTGCCAGTGCGTTCATCGGCGTCAAACCACAAGATTTATCCTACAAAGACGAACCCACCCGCGTCACTATTGGAAATGGTAATAAAATCCGTGAATGCGTCACAATTCACCGTTCTACGCATATAGATTGCCCGACCTCCGTTGGCAACAACTGCCTGTTAATGGCTAATTCCCACGTCGCGCACGATTGCCATTTGGGTAATAATATCATCGTAGCCAACAGCACCGGGATTGCCGGCCATGTGGTGATTGAAGACCGCGTTGTCATATCCGGTTTGGTGGGTATACATCAATTTGCCCGCATTGGTACTATGGCCATGTTGTCCGGTGGTTCCATGGTCCCGCAAGATGTTCCTCCCTATTGTATCGCTCAAGGAGGGCGCGCGCGGTTGGTAGGATTAAACATTGTGGGCATGCGCCGCGCCGGACTTTCGAGGGAAACCATGATGGCTATCAAGCGGGCATTTAAAACGTTATTCAGGAGCGGTAAAATGATTGCTCAGGCGATTGAAGAAATGGAGAGCACTCACCCGTGTGCAGAAGTACAACATATGTTGGATTTTTGTAAAAACTCCACACGCGGCATTACCGCAGCTAAACTTAAAATGAGAGAAAATGACGACGAATAAAATTGGCCTTATTGCCGGCGAAGGGAAAATGCCTGTTTATATTACCCAAAAGGCAACCGCCAAAGGGGTGGAGGTTTTTGTAGCCGGTGTAAAAGGAAACGCCTTTGCAAAAGATTATCCATCGGCCCGCGTTTTTAAAACACTTAGACTCGGGCAATTAGGGGCAGCCATACAATTTTTTAAGCAACACGGCGTCACCCGTGTTATTATGGCCGGGCGTGTACAGCATACTTCCATTTTTTCTAATCTCATGCCCGATTTGCGCGGGGCGCGTTTTTTGGCTTCTCTAAAAACCATGCAAACCAAAAACATCTTGTCGCGCGTCATTGCGGAATTTAAAAAAGACGGCATTGAATTTGCCAGCTCTGCTTCGTTTCTGGAAGACTTCTTACCTCCTCCTGGAGTCCTTTCCGCACGCACTCCTACAGCAGAAGAAAAGCAGGCCATTGATTTTGGCTTTCAAACTGCCAAACAAATTGCCGCGTTAGACATTGGATTAACTTGTGTAGTCAGCCAAAACGCGGTCATTGCTGTGGAGGGCATGGAAGGAACGGACCGGTGTATCCGCCGGGCCGGAGAACTGGTACGCGAACATAGTACAAAAAAATCGACTATAGCCGTTGTAAAAGTGGCGCGTCCGAATCAAGATGACCGATATGATTTGCCCGTTATTGGGAAAGGAACGCTGGAAAGCATGATACAAGCCGGATTCACCGTGTTGGCCTTTGAGGCCAACAAAACACTGGTCATGGATTTAGAAGAAGTTATCCAATTAGCAGACAAACACCACATTTGTTTGTGTGCCGTATAATAAGTTTTTCCAATCAATATGCCAGCCTTCAAAGGGCTGGTTTTTTTGTGGCCAAAAGGCCTATCCCTTGCTAGGTCTTTTGACTCTTTTTTTCTTGCGCTTCATATACTACACTAGTGTAAGATCCCAACAAGAGGGAAATCCTATGAAAAAAATAATCTGCTTCTCATTTTTATTACTCCTTGCTACAGCAAGTATCTATGCTTCCGAGTGGGGAATCCCTGCAGCGAGTGCATCAAAAGATTCAACTATTTTCTCTGCGATAGATAATCTCATTGAGAAACGGCCTATTCGCTATGCCGTATCTTCCAACATCACTGAAACAGAAGAGAAACTTTTCATAGAAAATATGTATAAATGGCCCCAAGAAACTTTGGCATTTATCAAAAAAACCCACCGGGAAAACGAATTTAGCGATATTATCCCCATTTTGAAACACAAGATAGAAGTTTTACGCGTAGACGAACGAGAACCGCATGATGTCTTCATAGATATTACGGATTCAAGATTTTTAGACCCTGACGGAAATAACACCGCGTATTATTACCCTCATAAAAAACATTTGGTAATCGAACAAAAATACCGCCAGGATGCCGACTTTTTATTTCTGCACGAAATTGGACATTTTTTCGGATTAGCAGACCAATATGAAGAGGCCCGCCTAACAGTACATCCGGAATATTCCAGCGATGTTGATATGCATAGCGGCAGTGTAATGGAAGGGCTCCATTCCATATCCTCCAACCACTTAACGTATGATGACGCTGACGGCTTTATCAACCTTAT
>CACYBL010000016.1 GCA_902772695.1 uncultured Elusimicrobium sp. | reverse complement strand
TCCAAGCGTAACCGTAAAAACAGTATGCTTAGCTGCCAGGGATACTTCCTCATTTGTCCACCCCCCTGCCGGACCGATAAACAAACGAACCGCACCGGGATTGCCTAACTGCCGCATTCCCCAATCCAACGTATGGGTCTGCTCTGCTTCATATGCAAGCAATGAGGGAATTTTATTCTCTGAAATTGCTACCGAAAAAGACACCGGTGATAAAATCTGCGGCAAGAAGGGAGTATTACATTGTTTGCAAGCCGAAAGTGCTATCTGCTGCCAACGGACTTGTTTATCTTTCCACTTTTTAAGGACATCATACTCACTTCGAGCAGATACAATGGGTTGAAACGCATGGACACCTAACTGAGTGCATTTATCCAATACTTCTTCCAACCCGGTACGCGAATTAGGCACAAAGCAAAGTGTAATTTGAGGCGACACGCACCGCACTACGCGTGGAGTTAATAGTGTTCCGCGTACAAAGTTTTTTTGAATTTTATCAATACGCCCTTCGTACTGACGGCCCAAGCCATCAAAAACAAGAATCAGATCCCCCTCTTTGTGACGTTGGACAACAGCCGCATGATGAGCTTCTTCATCCAGCAAAAAAAATTCTGTTTCTTTAATATCCGCAAAGTATTGGGGCATAGACATATTTTACCTTTTTATCAGCTGATATGCGGCTTAACTATGCAAAAAAGGCCCCGCATAAGCGAGACCTTTTGCCTGATAAGACTTGTTAACTTATTTAGCAGCTTTGACTACATCCACCAATTTCTTGAAGGATACCGGGTCTTTAATCGCCATTTCGCTAAGCATTTTGCGGTTAAGCGTAATGTTCGCTTGGGCTAAGCCACTAATGAATTTAGAATAAGACAATCCTTCTTCCCGCACGGCGGCGTTGATACGCATGATCCACGTTTGGCGGTAAGTGGTTTTTTTGTCTTTGCGGTCCACGTAAGCATGTACCCAGGACTTACCGAGTTGCTGCGTGGCCATGCGCAAGCGGCGGGATTTATCTCCGTAGTAACCGCTGGCTTGTTTTAATACTTTTTTCTTTCTTGCGTGTCTAGGAACACTGAATTTAATTCTCATGTTTCAACCTCTTATTTAGCCATGGGGAGATATTTTTCTAAGATCTTCCCTTTGTTAGACTCCGGTGTAATAACGCCGGTTTTGCGCATATCATGTTTGCGTGAGGCAGAAACAGGTGTTAACAAGTGCTTTCTGCCGGCTTTTCTGTGGGTGAATTTACCCGTGGCGGTTTTGCGAAAACGCTTTTTACCGCCGCTGTGATTTTTCAATTTAGGCATTTTTATTTTCCTTTTTTAATATGGCCCTTATTTATACAACCTGCGGCGGGAGCCGGTCAAGCCCCGAACGCAGTTCCAACAAAAAGGACCTAAAAAATTTTAGTTTTTCGGCACAAAGGTCATCGACATCCGGTTGCCCAACTGCTGCAAACCGCCGTCTACCGTCGCCAACGCTTCTAAACGTTTAGCAGTGTCGTTCAAAATCTGTATGCCAATTTCTTTGTGCTGGTTTTCCCGTCCGCGAAAAATAACCACAAAACGAACTTGGTCTTTCTTACGTAAAAACTCTTCAATTTGACGAAGTTTTACTTCCAAGTCGTGCGGAGCAATGCGTGATTTAATACGCAGCTCCTTCAACGAAACTTTCGCTTGCTTCTTTTTCGCTTCAGCAGCTTTCTTTCCCTGTTCATAAACATACTTATTGTAATCAAGTATCTTACAGACAGGAGGTTGGGCGTTTGGAGAAATTTCCACTAAGTCCAACTCTTGTTCTTTGGCCATAGCAACGGCCTCGCGTATAGGAAGGATACCTATCATGGTACCGTCCGAATTAATTACACGAACCTCGGCCGCGCGGATATTATTGTTACGACAATACAAGTCTTGCTTGTATACTCTTCTGTTATCAAATCTAGCCATTCAATTTTCTTTTGGTAAAAATGTCCCCTTTGGGGACCTCCTTATTATACCAAGTTAATAAAAAACCTGTCAATTTCCTTCTGCTTCGTAAAGCGGTTGAGTTAAAATGGGCTTTGCCTGAAAACGCACAACATCTCCTTCTAGCAACTCCCACAGCTCTTGCTTTCCTACTTGGGAGGGATGCCGAACCAATCGCCAGGGGGTCTGCGCATCTTTCCATTCATCCCCGAAACGCTTTAATATGAGCGAAGAGTCTGCGCCAGGTAAAAAGAGCTCAACCTTATTAAAATTAGTACTAAACACACCCGAAGCTCCCGATTGGTATGAGCGATTTGTTGTTACCTCTTCCAATTGCAATCCCACTTCCCAAGGACGGACACATTGGTTACGTACTACGCTCCATACATATCCAGCAGAACCGATACATCCATGATCGTCGCGATCATTTCCCACCCGCTCGGTACGGCCTGAATTACACCCTACCAGCAGAATTAAACCTATAAATAAAATCATTTGTTTCATGATTTTATTTTATAAAATCCGCCTGGGCGGGGCAAATTCTAATCGTCTTTATCCTGAATAATGTGTTTTAAGTTACCGACACGCTGCATTTGTACAGGCGATCCTCTATATTTAATTCTTCCTTTACCAAACACCGTAGCTGTTAGTGATTCATACGCTGATATATCAATATTCCCCCGCCCATTTACGACAGCATGCCCGGTTTGTACACGCAAATCGGCCGCATCTATCTCACCGGATCCGTGATTTTCGAAATGGGCTTTAAGTGCCAATCCGGCCAATTCAATAGCTGCTTGCCCGGAAGATTCTGCCAATATCTGATAAGCATCCAGCCGATTGATATCTGCTTCTGCTTGATTCTCAACGTGCAAATGAAGCGTATGCACAGCGACGTCATCCGCAGAGAAATCTGCTTGTTGGGTTAAGGTAATAGCCATTTCTTGCTCCCGCAGTTTTCCACGCACATGCACTTCCGCTTTGTCAGAAACATCAACTCGACGCAGAGAAGGTCCTGTAATCATCACCTTCAACACATCCGTCTTCTTAGCAAGCACCCCCGGGCGATATGCAACCTCCAAGACACCGTCTTTTACCTGAACCAACGATTGATCCAATATCTTTTGTGGTCCGCTGGCATGAACGGCAGAAGTCGGCAACTGCATAAAATCCACCTCCACATTACCCCTCACAGAAAGCGCATGAAACGACGGCAAATTATCCACCCTCTGAGATGTATAGTGCCCTTGTGTCTTAGGTGAGCTTGCCCAATTGGGTAGCAAACACACCCCCAGCAATAGCAGCCCTACCATGTACTTTGACCTCATATGTTCTTCTCCTATTATCTTAATTTTTAAAATTATAGTACAACGAAATTCTTTCCTCTGATGGAAAAAATAATTAGATATCTACCGAAAGTCCACCTTCACATATATTTCCATTGATAAACAAAAACTCCGGAGAAGTTTCCTCCAGAGTGATACTTTCATGCAATATCATGGATGACTGCCATAATCCTTAGTAATAGTACCGATTGTACCCACCACTTGCCGTTGGTGTTGCTTGGCCGGTATCCAAGCGACATATTTTATTACTTTTGGAAGAAGTGTCTTGCTCGGCCAAACAGTACAGAGTATCATTATCCAATTTAACAAGCCAACTTTTTCATATAAAAACACCCCGCTTTCAAAATGGGGTGTTTTTAAAATATACCGAATGACTTATATTTCTACTTTGCAGAAGCACCGCGTTCAGCATTGGTGCCAAATATTGCTTTTACAATTTTCTTTGCGTTTTCTTCTTTTTGGCGTTGGGCAGCGCTTTTTGCCTGTTGTGCAAATTTCTCGTCAAGCTCACTGTATCTGTCCGCTTTTGTTTTTTGGCCTAACGCCTCAGCGATACCAGCCATAGACAAATACGGGGCCAATGCCGGATTTAACTCGGCTACTTTTTCAAAATCCGCTAATGCCTTTTTGGCATAATCATGACTAATAATGTAGGTGCTCACATGGGGGTCCCACCCTACTCCTTGCCGGGCATATACTTCTCCTCGTAGCAAGTACATATACACGGATTTTGGTTGCAATTCAATGGCTTTTGTTGCATGACGCAATGCATTAGCCGCGTTGGTGGCACTTAACGGAATCTGAACATCACCAACAAACTCACCGCTGGTAGCATACACGATAGCCGCGTTATAATGTGCTGTATAATCGTTATACCGCGTGACTTGTGCACCGGCCACTTTAATTACACGCTCTTTCTCGGCCGAATTCTGAAAACTATCATTGTCATTTAACCGTAACGGCAACAATTCGTTGTTTTTAATACGAGATATTACCTTATCCGCCGTCATATTCCCGTCAAACACGGCCGGGTCTTTGATGTATTGCGCAAAGACACCACTGGATAAAACCGATAAGGCAAACGCCAACACAACTTTCTTAATGTTTTTCATTTAATTCCTCCCTTATGTTTGTAGTTTAATGTAAAAAGAAAGATTTTTCAATGGGCCAAAAGACCTGTGTGCCGCATAGGCCTTTTTTCATGCTTCGCAAAAAGCAAACAAGTTTTGTCGGAATTTGATAAAATAAAGGAAGTTCTTTATCGCAAATAAGAGGGAAACCATGAAAAGCAGAAGACTGGCTAGAGAGTGTGCGTTGCAATCTCTTTACTACGCGGATAGTTTGAAATCTCCGGAAAAGGAAATGCTGTCCCGTTATACGGCGGCCTTTCAAAAGGAATTGGGCGATACGTTCTCTTTTTGTGAAGACCTTGTCTGTGGCACGACTAAACATCTACCGGAAATTGACAAAATAGTTTCTGCTTACGCCAAAAATTGGACAGTGGCACGTATGTCTGCTGTGGATAGATCCATTCTACGTATGGCCACTTACGAAATGATTTTCAGCCAAGATCATGCTCCCGTTCCGGCCATTATTGACGAAGCCATCGAGCTAGCCAAAAAATATTCTACAGAAAATTCCAGCAAATTTATTAACGGCCTTTTAGACCAACTCAAAAAAGAGCGAAAATAAATTACTATGCAGCCTAAAGAAGAGATTGAACAGTTGCGCCAACTGATCAATTACCATAGCAACCTCTACTACAACTTGGATAATCCTGTTTTGTCCGACACACAATACGACGAATTATATCGCCGGCTGCAGGAATTAGAAAGATTGTATCCTCAATTTGCTTCGGCTGATTCTCCTACCCAAAAAGTAGGTGGAGCGGCTTCCCAGGCATTCAAACCGGTGCAACATGCCGTGGCCATGATGTCTTTGGATAATTCCTATTCTCCGGATGACATCCGCGAATGGCATGCGCGCGCTGTTAAATTATTGGGCTATGAAAATTTTGAAATGGTCGTAGAAGGCAAAATTGACGGAGTGTCTTGTTCTCTCACATATAATAACGGCAAACTGGTACAGGCCGCTAGCCGCGGAGACGGCAAAACCGGAGAAGATATTACTGCCAATGTGTTAACTATCAAAAATATTCCGCACGAACTTCCGAATGCCCCACAAGGATTTTTAGAGATACGCGGTGAAGTTTATTTGGAAAAAAAGGATTTGGAAAAATTAAATACTCAGCAGGAAGATGCCAAAGCAAACGTATTTGCCAATACCCGAAATGCAGCCGCCGGCTCTCTGCGGCAAAAAGATTCCCGCCTTACAGCGCAACGTCCTCTTAAATTTTTTGCCCATTCGTTTGGTCAAGGCGATATCCCGGTAACAAGCTTTAGCGCCTTTATAGATTTATGCCACACCTGGGGATTTGATGTCTGCCCAGTGCGGACAAAAGCCACGCAAATTG
Source organism: uncultured Elusimicrobium sp. (assembly GCA_902772695.1). GTDB lineage: Bacteria > Elusimicrobiota > Elusimicrobia > Elusimicrobiales > Elusimicrobiaceae > Avelusimicrobium. Next base: position 8,291 of record CACYBL010000016.1, on the reverse strand, counting down.
CAGATGTAATCCGTTTCTATAATGATTTTGAATCTTCCCGGCACAATTTACCGTTTGATGTGGATGGGCTGGTGGTGAAAGTAAATCAATTTGAAGAACAAAAAATATTGGGCGTCACTGCCCGCAGCCCACGTTGGGCGATAGCTTTTAAGTATCCGGCTCCGCAAGCGACTACCTCCGTTACAAACATCATTTTTTCTGTGGGCAGAACGGGTATTATTACTCCGGTGGCAGAATTGGAACCGGTGCCGTGTGCAGGAGTAATTATTTCCAATGCAACTTTACATAATTTTGACGAAATCAAACGATTGGGAGTGCGTACCGGAGATACCGTAATCATTGAGAGAGCAGGAGAAGTTATACCCAAAATTGTTAAAGTAGTAGAACATAAAGGAACGCAAGAGGTGTGCGCTCCTCAATTTTGTCCATCTTGCCAATCCCCCGTCTATAAAGAACAAGATGAAGTGGGATATTATTGCATCAATCCCGCCTGCCCGGCCCAACTGCACGCGCGTCTTGTACATTTTGCTTCACGCGACGCCTTGGATATAGACGGCCTGGGGGATGTCGTTGTACGACAATTGGTAAAACGAAATTTTTTGACTGAATTTGCTGATATATATCACTTAACGTTTTTTCATCTATTGCAATTACCTAATTTCAAAGATAAAAAAGCGCAAAATTTGTTAAATGCCATAGAAGCCAGCAAAAAACAACCTTTAGCAAAACTTCTCTTTGCTTTAGGAATTGCGTTTGTCGGTGAAAAAACTGCCGAGGTGCTAGCCAATCATTTTCACTCCATGGATAATTTAATTGCAACGTCTTTGGAGGATTTGCAACATATTCCGGACGTCGGAGAAAAAGTCTCACAAAGCATTTATGATTTTTTTCACGATGACAAAGCTCTTGCCCAAATTGAAAAACTGCGTATGGCAGGCTTGAATTTTATACAACCTCAACAAGAAAAAGCTGGACGCGTTTTAGAAGGAAAAACATTGGTGTTTACCGGAGAACTTAAAACCATGACCCGATCCCAAGCAGAACACCTAGCCATGCAATATGGCGCCAAAACCAGTGGTAGCGTGTCTAAAAAAACAGCTTATGTTGTGGCCGGAGAAGCGGCCGGAAGCAAACTGAAAAAAGCGCAAGAATTGGCTGTTCCTATTTTAAGTGAAGAAGAATTTCTCAAACTAATTAGAAAATAAAAACGGCAGATTTTCTTCCGCCGTTTTTAAATCAACGCATCATTTCAATTAGTTAAGCAGTTTCCCATCGTCAAAACAAACCGTATAGCCGTAGTAAGCATAACTGTCCACCAACGAATTGGTAGGAACTTTTACCGAAGAATCGTACTTGGCCTTTTCTTTCATCAAATAATAATAAGGGACACCCTTTTTCACATCGGCATCTTCCCGGGCCAAGATGAAATACCGGCGCACGTTTTTGTTAACAGGCAACACGTAAACACCCAAGTCAGAACGAAGGGTTTCCTCCGAACATTTCGTTTGTTTCTCAATAAATTTCATCTCTTTACGTGAAATCTCCATATAACCTGCGTTTTTGAGATCTTCCTCTAGCCGGGCAATTCTATTAAGCACTTCTTGTGTGGGGGGCAACGATTCACTAGGCAACAAGAAGGCCTTGCGATGGTTCAATGTTTCCGTATAAGCCACAAACCCGCTTTCCGTCAACGTGTTATCTTCGTTAAATATTTTGTTGCCTTTCAAATCACGCAAATCAAAAACATCTTTTATTTCCACGCCGGCCTGCTGAAAAGCGGCAATCGCATCTTGCCCGATTTGTTTTTGTAAAGTTTTGTATCCGGCTAATGTCAGTAAATCCCGTTCAAATTTTGTGTCTTTATTCAACGTCACTACCCAATTGGAAGGCACTTTAAGATATTTTCGCTTCAGGTAATCAACCCCTCGGCGTTGCTCAGCCTGATGAATAACAGCAAAAGTACGCCGCATATCGTCTGTTAATTCTTTTTCTTCCGGCTTGATGGCATAACGTTGCCGTAGTGCTGCCAGCATTTCTTCATCCGAAAAATATTCCGGTTCTAAACTAATTAACCGTTGGCGAGCAATCAAATTAAGAGGCTCTACTGCCAAGGCCGAACGATAAAACTCGGCCGCGCTTTTTTTATCGCCCTGATACTCTGTAATCACGCCTTTTCCCACCAGCGAGTTGACATTGGCAGCGTTGGATGCCAACGATTTAGTATACCAGGTTAAGGCAGCTTCATATTGTTGCCGTTTAAGTGCAATGTCCCCTAGCATAGAATATGTATAAGACAAATAGGGTGAAGTGCGTGTCATATTCTTCAAAGCCCCTAAGAAATACTTTTTAGCCTCAGGCAACTCATCCAACGTCAGCAAAGTCCCTGCCAAAGAGAGGTAAGCGTCAGCATTTGTAGGAGCCATCCGGACACATTGGGAAAAAGAATCTTTAGCAGCTGGGTAATCTTGCTCGGCAAATTGTTTTTTACCCTGCTCCAAACATGCCGCAACCTTTGCCGGTGTGGCAGCAAAAGCACATGGCAACCCCAATAAAAGAACTGCTGTAATATTACATAAAAAATGTTTGGAACAACGCATGGAAAACTCCTGTTATTTTTTCAACCTTTGTTAATTTAATGGGCGTTTGAAACAAAAAATCTTTCTTCCTTATTTTAGCAAGATTTTTAGCATATACGCATCCCATCATCCGGCATGGCAACATTTTGAACCGTGGAAAAAACTTCATTTGCTTAAAAGCTTTCTCGTAGTACGTATCAGCTTGCCGAGCTAATAATGCTAATACAGCCGCTACCCGTTCCGGTTTGCATTTTGACAAAACATCTTCTTTAGACAGCCCCTCCTGTGCCAACAAATCAAGGGGCAAATAGACGCGTCTCATATCAGCATCTGCGGGAACATCCCGAATTATATTGGTTAGTTGAACGGCATTTCCCAACAAGAGTGCCAGTTCTTGTGCATTGGCCCCTTTTATTCCCAAAATATCTAACGTGGCCAAACCAACCACTACTGCCACACGATACAAATACCAGTTGAGATCTTCTAGCGTGGAGTATATTTTTCCCTCCACATCCGCGCGCATACCTTCTATCAAAAGGAAGAATCGATCTTCGGTAAGGCCAAAGTCATCAATGACTTGAACGAGTTGTTTGCCTAACTCGGTCTCCGGAACATGTTGAAAAATGCGACGAATTTCTTGCTGCCACCCGGCCAATTCTTCAAGTGGATTTTTTACTTGAGGTTCGTCTGCCAAATCATCCATCAAACGACAAAATTCATAATAAACAGCCAATGCCTTACGCCGGCGATTGGATAGAAAGAAAAACGCCGGGCCGAAACTAGATTGTTTATAAGAATTATTTTCTATTCCCATTTTTTGTTTTATGTTTCTTAAAATAAGATAATGCTGCTCCGGTAGCCGTAGCGTAAATAGCACTTTTAGGAATAATGAAATTAATACCGTGCATTTTATGTAAAGCCTGAAACACTTGCTTGGCAAACGGAACTTGCGTTAACGTGCCGGTCAAAATAACATCTTTAACTCGATCGTTACGACAAGCAAACACCGCCATCATACCAATGGTTTGAAAAGTCATATTCAAAATTCCCAACGTAATATCTGCCGCATTAGCCCCGTCTTCCAATTTGCCAAAATTAGAAGCCGTTGTTTGTGGGGGCAATGTTGGTATTTTCGCAGAGCTGATATCTTTGATATTCAAATCTACTTTACCCAGAGAGCCTGTCTGGGCTAATTCTATAATTGTCTTAAATGAAGTGGCTCCACACATTTTTTCGCACAAGCCGGCTACGGTTCCCCCTCCTACTCCCGAACCTCCGATATGGCTGATACCGTCTTTCCCGGCACGCACAAAAGCTGTACCGGTGCCCATACTGACAATCAAACCTTCCGCCTTGCCGGACAATTCCAATCCGCCCAAGCCAATGGCCCGAAACTCATCCACCCGAGACGTAGCAATACCATAGATATCTTTTTTGAAAAGATCTGCACCGACTCCCGTTAAAATAATTTGGGTTACATCTTTCAAAGAGAGCTTGTTTTCATTCACAAATTTTCCTAATGCCCCGTAGGCAGAGGTAAGCGGGTCCGCAGCTTCTACTTTTAAAACTGATACTAAGTTCCCCTGATCCGTGTACCCTACAATTTTGGTAGTAGAACCACCTACATCAATACCGATTACTACACTCATTTTTTCACCTCACCCAATCCGATAGATTTTAAGAACGGCGCATTATTTACAGGGCGGCCTAAAAAGTTTTCTACAATTTTTTCTTCTTCTATCGTGCTTCCTTTTTCCAAAACCTCACGGCGGAACTTTAACCCGATTTGCGGATTGAAAATCCCATTCTTTTCAAACTCGCTAAAAAAATCTTCCGCAATTACTTCCGACCACAAATACCCGTAGTATCCGGCATCATAGCCACCCATGATATGCCCAAAAGAAGCCTGGGGAATAGTGTTTTTCGTTAAATGAATATGACTGATTTTTTGAGTCATATCAAAATAGGTTTTAGTGGTATCGGGCGTCTTATCAACCGTGTGCAAATACATGTCATACTGAGCCAAAAAATTTTGCCGCAAATACGCCGTAGCTGTCCCAAAATTTTTAACGGCAATCATCCGTTCGATCAAATCATCCGGCAACGGTTCTCCTGTTTGATAATGTTTGCTGATTTTCTTAAGCACTTGCGGATTCCAGGCCCAACGCTCCAACAATTGGCTGGGCGCTTCTACAAAATCCCAACTGACACTGGTGCCCGCTTGAGGGCCGTATTTTGCCCGGGTAAGCGCATTATGCAACACATGACCAAATTCATGAAACAATGTTTCCACTTCGCTATGCTTTAATAGAGACGGTGCAGTAGCAGAAGGTTTGTTCATGTTGGCCACAATAGCTACAAATGGGGTCTGATATGTTCCATCCGATTTTTCTTCCCCTCCTACCAGATCAAAACATGCCGCGTGTTTAAATTTTCCTTCTCGCGGATAAAGGTCCATATAAAAATACGCAATCAAATGTCCATCTTGTTTATCCTTAATGGCAAATGCTTTAACATCTTCGTGCCAAACAGGAATATCAGCCGGTTCAAATGAAATACCGAACAAATTACCAAACAAATCCAGCATTCCTTCTATAACTACCTGGGATGGAAAAAATTCTTTTATTTTCTCGCTGTCCAAATTCAAATGTTCTTTACTGTATTTGTAACCCCAATAAGCACTTTCCCACGGATACAGCTCCCGCGCTTTTTTACCTGTTTTTTCACTTTTATAGGCCACCATTTCCTTTGTTTCTTGTTTGCCTAACGGAGTTAATTTCTTTTGCAAATCTTTCAAAAATGTCATCACTTTTTTTGGGTTTTTTGCCATCCGGTCTTCTAATTGTAAATCCGCATACGTTTTGTAACCTAGCAAATGGGCTGCTTGCCGTCTAATTGTCAAAGTTTTCTCCAGAAGTTCGACGTTTCTTTCTCCTCCACGGCGATTATATTTATACTCCAGGGCTTTGCGCGCTTCTTCATCTTCAGCGCTTTTCATAAAAGGGATAACGTCCGGATAATCCAAGGTAACAATGTATTTGCCATCTTCTGTTTTTTGTAACTTTTGGATATAATCTTCACCCAGCCCGGCTAATTGTTCCCGGGTTACGTAAAGCGGGTCTTTATATTCACGAACATTTTGGTCAAATTCTATAGCGTATTGAGATTCTTCTTTATTGAGCTCTTTAAATTTTTCTAAATCAGCATCGTTCAAATTCATCCCTTTGTATTTGAAACCAATTAACATCTCTTTAACCAGTTTGGCCTGTATAGGATCCAGCTGTGGATTTGTATCGGTATATTGGCGAATGGCGCGGTATATATCACGTCGGGCAGCAACGTCTACCATGTATTTGCTGACTTGCATTTCGAGTGCGGTAACCGCATCACGCAAATTTTTATCGGTAGAAACATATCCTAAAAATCCACTTACTCCTAAAGCCTCATGATATTTTTTGAAGATACGGTAATACCCCAAAATAGTATTATCAAAGGTGCGCTCTTGGGCAGGCATAGCTACAAAGTCGGCCAAATCTTTTTCCAATTGTGCACGAGCAGCGGCTTCAGCCGGAGCGAGGTCTTCTGCCTTGTAGTCAAAATGCAACACTCCATTTTTGTTAAACATCGGTACCATGGCAAAACCCTCCATAAACAATACAAGTAAACAAGATATAAGTATGATTTTTTTTGTCATACTCATATCTTACCATTTTATGTATACGAAAACGGGAACTCCGCATGATCAAATCCTACGCGAAAGGCACTTGTGTCCCGGTTTTCTTGATAAACCTACTATTTCTTAAAGAGAATCCTCTTTAATCTGCCTATTAAAAACGTTAAAAAAGACGGTTTACAATCCGTGGTAATTTGTTATAATTTAGAAAGCAACACAAAATTCACTTCATAAGGAACGTGGAAAGAATAAAAATGTACGAACCGTTTGTAGCGAAAGAAATATTCCTGACAAAAGGAATCGGAAGACATAAAGAAAAATTGGCCAGTTTTGAAGAGGCCTTGCGCGATGCCCACATTGCGCCGTTCAACATTGTACCGGTATCCAGTATTTTCCCGCCCGGATGCAAGCTCATTCCTGCGTCCAAAGGCAGAGAAAAATTAAAACCCGGGCAAATCTTACACTGCGTCATCAGTCGCAACACGAGTAATGAATACCGCCGTATGATTGCCGCTTCTGTAGGAGTGGCCATTCCCAAAGACGGCAAAAACAATTATGGTTACCTCTCTGAACACCATAGCTTTGGGGAAACCGACAAACAAGCCGGTGATTACGCCGAAGACTTGGCTGCATTGATGCTTTCCACCACATTAGGTATTGATTTTGATAACGATACCACGTGGGATAAAAAAGAAGAAATTTGGAAAATGAGCGGAAAAATTGTCCGTACGACTAATATCACCCAATCTGCCATTTGTGTAGAGGGGATGTGGACTACGGTTCTTGCCGCAGCCGTATTTGTAAGATAAGACACGGTGTTTTTGTGAGCGAAGAAAACGTACAAACCGATAAGTTTATGGGGCTAGAGAGCAAAACCAGCTCTCTGCCCCTTTGTAAATTCGTGGTAGTGCCCGTTCCGTTTGAAAAAACGGTTTGCTACGGGCACGGAACCGCCAAAGGTCCGGCCGCTATTATAGAAGCTTCTACCCAAATTGAACTTTGGGACGAAGAAACCAAGACCGAAACGTGGGAACTTGGTATCAACACACAACCCGCCATCAATTGCAAAGGTTCAACCAATACCGTTTTCAAAAACATTGATAAAACCGTACGCAACCTGATGCAATACAAAGCCATTCCATTTTATATTGGCGGAGAACACACGGTAACACAAGCGCTTGCCCAACCGTATATTGAAAAATATAAGAATTTGAGCATTTTACACTTTGATGCACATGCTGATTTGCGCCCCACCTTTGAAGGAACGCCTAAGAGTCATGCCTGTGCATTATATCCGGCTTCACGCCAAGTAAAAGTAGTGCAAGTAGGCATCCGCAGTGTAGCTAGCGAAGAAAAACAATTCTGCAACACCGGCCATGTAACCACCTATCTCATGCACGAACACCGTGATATTAAAAAGCTGATTCCGCAAGTTATTAAAAAATTGACGGATACTGTTTATATCACGATTGATGTGGATGGCTTTGACCCGTCGGTTATTCCGGCTACAGGCACTCCGCAACCGGGTGGATTTATGTGGTATGAAGCTCTGGATCTATTCCGCGAAGTTATTAAGCATAAAAAAATAGTTGCAATAGATGTCGTGGAAGCTTGTAAACGCAGTGCCGACACGATTACCGAGTTCAATACCGCTAAACTTATTTACCGTTTAATGGGTTATTTGGCGGTAAAAAATAAAAAGAAATAAGTTTAATTAGGACAAATAAAACCCCCGGTTTATACCGGGGGTTTTTGGTTGATAAACTTTCGTTTAGAAATAAAAGCGACCAACTATAGAACCGCTCAAGCCGGAACGGTCGGACAATACCCACCCTTCTCTTTTAACTTTTGCAGAGAAATTGTACTTGCCTTCCAGCCCCAACGCAAACAGTTTGGTAAAACGATATTCTCCACCAATCGTAATATGCGGGAAAATTTTCCATTTGCTTTCTTCGCCTTCCCCTGTTACTTCCAATTCACTATGCAAAAAGCTTATACCGGCTCCGCCGTAATAACTCCACGCTTTAATGCCGTTATCTTTT
>CACYBL010000015.1 GCA_902772695.1 uncultured Elusimicrobium sp. | reverse complement strand
TTTTTTTTTTTTTTTTATACTTATACAAAAAAAGCGGACACGTTTCCCTAAGGAACTGTGTCCGCCTCTATAGTTATAGCGGTTAATTAGAATGACTTACCGCGAGAGCCAAAGAAGCGGGAACCTTTTTCGTTTAATTGTTCCAAGAATTTACCAGTCCCCAAAGCCACGCAACTCAGCGGATCCGCTGCGCGATGGACAGGGATGTCGGTTTCTTTACGAATCAGTTCCGTAATACCGCGGAGCAAGCTGCCCCCTCCGGCTACCACTAAACCGCGGTCCACCAAATCAGCGGCAAGCTCGGGCGGTGTTTCTTCCAACGTGCTTTTGATTACGTCTAAAATCAAACGCACAGGTTCCATTAACGCTTGACGAATTTCTTCTGAAGTAACCGTTAAAGTACGCGGCAAACCTTGGGTTTGATCACGTCCTTTTACTTCCATGGTTTTTTCTTCTTTCAGAGGATAAACAGAACCTAAGTTAATTTTTACTTCTTCGGCTGTTGTTTCGCCGATAATCAAATTGTATTTTTTACGGAAGTACTGAACAATACATTCGGTAAGTTCATCTCCGGCCACATAAATTGATTTGGCTACTACCATTCCACCTAGGGAAATGACAGCAACTTCCGTCGTCCCGCCGCCGATATCTACAATCATACTGGCATGCGGCTCAGCAATGGGCAAATCGGCGCCCATGGCCGAAGCCATGGGCTCCTCTATCAAATAGACCTCGCGTGCACCGGCTTGGCGGGCGGCATCATCTACCGCGCGTCGTTCTACACCGGTAATATCTGAGGGAATGCCAATCACAATTCTGGGACGTAATAGACTGCTACGGGTGTGCACTTTGCGAATAAAGTAACGAATCATTTCTTGTGTTACTTCAAAATCCGCAATGACGCCATTCTTCATCGGACGTACAGCCACAATATTGGCCGGAGTACGCCCTAACATTTGTTTTGCTTTTGCGCCAACGGCTTTCACTTCACCGGTTTCGCGTTCTACGGCTACTACGGACGGCTCCCGCAACACAATGCCTTTGTCCTTGACATAAATCAAGCAGTTGGCTGTGCCCAGATCCATCCCTAAGTCAGAAGAAAAAAGCCCCCCAAGATAGTCTATTACCATAATGATTAGTCCACTAATTTAACAATTGCCACTTCAGCATTGTCGCCTTGGCGTAAACCTGCGCGATAAATACGGCAGAACCCACCCGGGCGATTAGCATAGCGGGTAGCCAACACTTCAAACAATTTTTTAACAGCGGCGGCGTCTTTAATTGTGTCTTTGGCCGCACGCATATCGTTGGCTTTGGCTAAGGTAATAAGTCCTTCCACTACGCGGCGAACTTCTTTGGCTTTGGGCAGCGTTGTCTTCACTTCTTCATGAAGAATGATGCTGGTAGCCATGTTATTCAACATTGCTTTGCGGTGGGACGGAGTTTTACCCAGTTTTCTATATCCGGTATTTTTAATCATACGAAAAACTACTCCTTAAAATTTCATACCGAGGGTCAAATTCATCTCGGCTAATCTTGCTTTGATCTCTTCCATCGATTTGGCGCCAAAATTCTTAATCATATTCAAGTCGCCTTCAGTCATTTTGACCAAATCACGTACCGTGTGAATATTTTCAGATTTTAAGCAGTTAATAGAACGAGAAGAAAGTTCAATAAACTCAATGGATTGGCTTAAGGTTTCTTCTTGTTTGCTTTGAGCCGCAGAAACTGCCATCGTCGCCGGGGCGGTTTCCGTTTCTACCACTTCGTCGCTAACGGTCTTTACGCAATCATCTTCGCCTTCAATGGTAAAGATGTGCAACGAGCCCGATAATAATACCGCTGCACGGTGCAAAGCCCGCGCCGGGGACAACGTACCATCGGTAGTAATCTCCAAAATCAAGCGGTCATAGTCCGTTTTTTGGCCCACACGAGCCGGTTCAACATCGTAATGTACTTTTACAATCGGCGAGAATAAAGCATCTACCGCAATAAAGCCGGCCGGGCGTTGCACCTTGGCCAGTTCTTCACCGGGCATATAGCCCTTGCCGCGGGAAACTTCAATTTCAATTTCCAACTT